>JAOAPG010000179.1 GCA_025462785.1 Acidobacteriaceae bacterium | reverse complement strand
TCCAGTTGGGCGTGTTGTCATTCACATTTCGAATAATACGAAACGGTGGGCCAACACTCCGGCAGACATCCAATTGCGCGCCGGGGACACGCTTTTTATTCCCAAGCGGCCCAATACGGTCATGGTGGACGGCGCGGTTTACAACCCTACCGGTATTGTCTTCAAACCCGGCAAGAGTGCGAAGTGGTACTTGCATCAGGCTGGCGGACCAACCGCCATGGCCGACAAGAAAAATGTTTTTGTAATCCGAGCTGATGGATCAGTGGCTGGTGGGTCAGGTGGCATGTTCAGTGGCGGCGCATTGGACGTGGCGCTCGTGCCTGGAGATATGGTCATAGTACCCGATAAGGCGTTTGGTGGCGGGTTGAGGTGGCGAGAGACGCTCCAGCAGCTCCAGGTAATGTCTGCTATTGGAGTTGCAATTGCGGTGGCATTGGCTCAGTGAAGACATTGCCGACTCTGGGCCCTCGTACCTCCAAACTTCTGCTGTTCTCAACGTTGTTGGGAATGCTCATTGCTCCTGGCCTTCGGGCTCAAGACCAATCGGCCGCTCCGCAATCTCCGGTTCATCCGGACCAAACGACTTCCGCCCAAAGTAAAGGAGCTTCTGGTAAGACGTCGACGGCAAACCAGAAATCCGACCGGACCTATGAATTGCAACCTGGCGAGGATCCGGAGAACCGGCTAGTTTCTCCATTTCTGAAACATATCGTGCAGGATCAAGAACATTTTTGGACAACCCCTGCGCATCTTCACACGAAGGATCTGAAATGGATTCTTCCTGTCGCAGGTGTTACAGCTGGATTCATTGCCAGTGATAGTTGGCTTTCGAAACAAATTCCTAATAAACCCAATCAGTTGAGCCGAAGCCTGAGTATTTCGAACGATACGGTTTATTCCCTAGTGGGAATCGGCGGCGCGGCCTTCGTGCTGGGACATATAAAAAATAACGACCACATGAAGGAAACGGGCTTGCTTGCAGCTGAAGCAGCCATAAATGCTACAGCCGCGACGTATGCGTTCAAGTACGCGACCGAGCGGCAGCGGCCCTACAACGGCAATGGGAATGGTAGCTTTTTCGTAGGAGGAGATTCTTTCCCTTCCGAACATGCCTCAATCGCATGGTCGGTGGCCAGCGTTATTGCCCATGAGTACCCCGGTCCAGTCAGCCAGTTCGCTGCCTACGGTTTGGCTACTGCTGTAGGCCTCACTCGAGTAACCGCGCACCAGCACTTCCCCTCTGATGTAGTGATTGGAAGCTTGCTCGGCTGGTACTTCGGACACGAAGTTTATCGTGCGCACCACGATCGTGAACTTTCTGGCGCTGCGTGGGGCGATGTTTTCGAAGACAAAGGAGAGACCCCGCGGAACCCAAAGAACATGGGCTCTCCGTATGTACCTCTTGATAGCTGGATTTATCCGGCGATCGAACGTCTTGCCGCTCTCGGCTATGTCCAGAGCGACTATCTAGGAATGCGCCCCTGGACTCGTTTAGCTTGCGCCCGCATGCTCGAAGAAGCCGGAGAGCGTATTACGGACGAGGAACAAAATAGTGAAGCGGAAAAAGTTTACTCAGCCTTGGAGACAGAGTTTGCCGCCGAGATCGACCGGCTAAATGGAGATCCAAACGTCGGCGCGCGTATCGATTCCGTTTACACCCGCGCCATGGGGATTTCAGGAACTCCGGTGCGGGATGGTTATCATTTCGGGCAAACCATCATCAACGACTACGGACGCCCTTACTGGACTGGGTTCAATAACGTAACTGGAATCAGCGCTGAGGCCGAAGCGGGACCTCTTGCGATTAGCTTTCAGGGCGAGTATCAGCACGCGCCCGCTATGCCTTCCGAGTCTCCACAAACCCTGGCCGCTATCTCTGCTGTCGATATCCACCCTCCATTCCCGAATGGAACGGGGGAGATCAGTCGTTTTCAGTTGTTAAACAGCACGGCCTCTCTAACTTTCGAGAATGTACAGTTTTCGTTTGGTGAACAGAGCCAATGGATGGGCCCCAGCGAGTCGGGCGCGTTCCTCTTGAGCGACAACGCGCCACCCTTCCCTACTTTCAAGATCGACACCGTTTCGCCTTATAGAATTCCACTTCTTTCGCATGTCATAGGACCTGTGCGTACGGAATTTTTTATAGGGCAGCTTTCGGGCCATCATTGGGAAACATGCATCGTGCCAAGCTGCGTATCCTACCCGGGTTATCCAGGTGTTGTTGGTCCGAATATTATTCCTCAACCTTTTATCCACGGTGAAAAGATCAGCTTCAAACCTACGGTAAACTTGGAAATCGGCATGGGCATTACCGCCTTGTTCGGAGGACCAGGACTGCCCGTGACCTGGGGTAACTTTCTACGCACCTATTACGTTCATTCGCCGAACGCCGCAGACAATCCCGGGAAACGAACTACTGCCGCCGATTTTACTTATAGGATTCCCGGCCTCCGGAATTGGCTGACGCTTTACATGGACGCCCTGACTGTCGATGAGGTCTCTCCAATTGGATCAACGCGGGCCAGTGTAAATCCGGGAATATACTTACCGCAGATCCCGAAGATTCCAAAGCTGCAATTCCGAGCTGAGGGAATCAATGAGAGTCGGACAAAAGAGTTCACTCCAGGATTTGTCTACTCCGACAATCGCCGATATCTAGACGGAATTACGAACGACGGGTATTTACTTGGAAACGCCATTGGAAGAGCAGGCAGGGGTGGTCAAGGCTGGTTGACATATTCCTTTTCGCCGCGCACAGACGTACAGCTACAATATCGTTTGCAAGACGTGGCGCATAATTTTCTTGGTGGCGGCCGGTTAGTTGACTACTCCGCACATGGCGACTTCATGGTGAAAGACGCTCTCAGTATCTCGGCCTTTGTCCAGTATGAGCAGTGGAATTTCCCTGTGTTAAACCCAAGGCCCCAAACTGACGTCACAACATCAGTTCAATTGACTTGGTACCCGCAATGGCGGATGCGCTGAAGAGGTGTCCTTCATTTCGCCTTCACTCCCATTGGATACTTAAGAAAATCTAATTTTTACTCTCTTCTCTATCAAAGAGTAAAATAATCCTCTCGCATTCAGGCATTTGCAGCCGTGTACAGTCAACTAGCGTTACATTTTTACCTATTGATCCGCTGGAGACAGCAGTATTGAACCCTTTGACTCAAGAGACATTCGAAAAAGCTGAACAGCGCAGAGATCTGGTTGATGCAGAGCCAGCTCTAGACACACCAAGTTTGGCAATAGCACGGCTACTTTGGCAGCACCGCCTTCGCCTCGGAAAGGCCACCTTAGCCAGTCTGCTGATTGCAGCTGTTATTACGCTATTGATCCCGAACAGCTATGAATCCACAGTGCAGTTGATGCCCCCCGATAGTCAAGGTTCCTCCGGTATAGCCATGCTCGCCTCTCTTATGGGCAAGAGTGGTCTTGGAGGTTCAGCAGGCAGCAGCCTTATAGGAGATGTCTTAGGCTCAAAGAGCTCCGGCGATCTTTTTATCGGGATCCTTCACAGTCGAACTGTGAAGGATCGGATCATCGACCGCTTCGAATTGCGGAAAGTGTACTGGACTCGCACTTATGCTGGCGCTGGTCAGAAGCTAGCGTCTCGGACGGGAGTAGAAGAAGATCGCAAAACCGGAATCATAAGCATTACCGTCAAAGATCAAGACCGGGTACGCGCTTCGCAAATCGCCGGAACTTATATAGAAGAGCTAGATCGGCTTTTGTCTCAAGTATCCACATCGTCTGCCCGCCGTGAGCGGATATTCCTTGAGCAACGCTTAGCTGTCGTTCACGACGAGGTCCAACAAGCGGGTAAGGACTTGAGCGAATTTTCCAGTAAGAACGCAACCTTAGACCTGCAAGCCCAAGGCAAGGCCACTATGGAATCTGCGGCCGCTCTTCAGGGACAACTCATTGCAGCTCAGTCGGAACTGAATGGCTTGGAGCAGATTTACACTCCTGACAACATCCGCGTCCGTTCTCTCCAGGCCCGTGTGTCTGAATTGCAACGCGAACTCAATAAGATTGGCGGTAAAGGCTACACAGGCGCGACAACTCTTGATGTAGACGCTCTTTACCCATCCATCCGCCAGCTCCCAGTTTTGGGGATGCAATACATGGAGCTGTACCGGCGCGCAAAAATTGCTGAGACCGTTTTTGAGGTTTTGACTCAAGAATATGAAATGGCTAAGTTGCAGGAAGCCAAAGAGATACCCAGCGTAAAGGTGCTGGACTGGCCGAAGGTTGCAGAAAAAAAATCCTGGCCGCCTCGGACTCTATTGAGTCTAGGTGGAGCTTTCCTGGGTTTCCTACTCGCAAGCTGCTGGATCGTGGGCAATCAGTTTTGGTCTGAACTCGATGGTGACGAGCCCCATAAGAAGTTCGTTCGGGAGACTTGGGCCGAGACTAAGCGGTTTCTTTATAAAAAACGGACTCAACTCTTTTCTCATCTTTATCCTCGAAAGGGATCATCGAGTTGAGCCAAGTGACTCAGAGATCCCGATTTTCCAATGGCCGCTGCAAATTCTAATCTCACTCCATTACTGACCGCGTTTCGTGGGTCAAGACTTCGGGCTTCGAGTCGAGTATCCGGTGAACGCCTAGCGACGGGACCGTGGTTTCAAAGTCTTATAACTTTTGTTGGTTGTCTGCTTCCGATTTCAGTATGTTGGTACTTCACTACCGGAAAACCCCTGTTTTCGATTGGCACTGTCGAATTCATACAACCAGATTTGGTTGCAGGCGCATTTGTCACCATTGTCATTGGCCGCGCACTCTTTAAAGGATTTCATCCTTTGCCCCGTACCATCCTGGTTCCATTTTTACTGTTACTCGCCGCGACGTTATTATCAACCTTCTTTGCAATAGACAAGCTTCACGGCGTGGCCGCGATAATCCAGGAAACCGAGTTCGTTGCTTTCGCGTGGGCTTTCTCCCTATCCACGAGCACAAAGAGCTTTTTGCGAATAGTACATTTTACGTTGGCGCTTTTTGTATTTCAGACAGCCGTGGCAATCTGGCAGTTCGCATTTTTAGACGCCACGATGCCGACGGGCACGTTCCAAGTGCATCAGCAATATGCCTTCTTTACTAGTTTTGCAGCTGCAATGGCATTCGCTCTTTACTCACACGAAAAAGCTTCCAGCTTGCGCGTTGCTTATCTCGTGGTTTTGTCTGTCCTTTTAATCGGATCGCTTTTGGGGCAAGAACGGGCGCCATGGCTCTCTTTCCTGCTGGGAGCTACTGCTGTGGTCTGGTATTCGGGACGAAACAGAAAACGTCTACTCGTAGGCTTGGTTGTCACGGTACTGGCGGCGACAATGTTGGTGATTACGGTTCCGCATTTGCGAGAAGTAACGACAGCCCGCATCGGCGAAGCGGAAACCGGCACCGAGAGACAAAACTCCCTACTTTCGCGTTTACTTTTGTGGAAAGTCGCCTACGACCTGTTCACCCAAAATCCGGTGCTTGGAGTCGGTCCCAAGAATTTTGCGGTCATTATCCCTCATTACGCGAGCGTCGAAGACATGCAGGGCTTTGAGAATCTCGACGCGCACAACGTATGGATCGGCATGCTCGCGGAACAAGGCGTGACTGGATTCGTCACTTATCTCATATTCTGCTGGGCAATAATCAGGCTGGCAACCTCGGAACTCCGCTCCCCTTCTGTAACCGGACTGCCGCGTTCTCTGTGTCTGGCTTATGTCGCCTATTTCTTTTTCTGGCTGGGCATGATGTACCCATTCTTTCAAAAAGGTGCCGGACACATTGATTTCATGTTGGTCGGCTTAATGCTTGGACTGCGTCAATGTCTCTCCCAAGGGCGCGCTTCTGTTAATCTCGCGCTTACTTCAGCGCCCGAATAGCTTGTAATCACATCTATGGCAAGCTGCCTTGGCCTTCATTACTGATGAATAATGGCAATCTAGGTAAATTTATTCTGGTGAAAAATGCGATTGCCAATGTTGCTCGAGGGAGTTCCTCGGCACTTGTGGCGATTGCGTTGCCTCCTTTCCTTACCAGATCAATGTCGCCTGATGCGTACGGCACGTGGGCCTTGATTTTGCAGATCAGTGCGTATGTAGGTTATCTCGACTTTGGAATACAGACCGCTGTCGGCCGCTTTGTGGCACACGCGACTGAAAAAGGTGATGCAGAAAGTCGCGATAGTCTCGTAAGCACCTCGCTTGCCGCCTTAAGCGCGGCCGGCATGATCGCGATTACATTTAGTATTGTCGTCGCGGTGATGCTCCCACATCTCTTTAAGCAACTGCCCAGCATCTTTGTTACTGACGCACGCATAGCTTTAGTCCTCGTATCTAGTTCGTTAGCTGTTGGTCTACCCGCCTCTGTTTTCAATGGGATTTTTATTGGCCTTCAGCGGTACGAAGTGCCCGCAGCCATAATCGCAGGTTCACGCCTTGTTGCCGCAGTCCTAGTCATCCTTGTTGTCAAATTTGGTGGCACTCTAACTCGGATGGGTGCCGTGATGGCTGCAATCAATTTGGCTTCGTACGTTTTGCAGTACCTGATGTATCGGAGATTGGCACCGTCAGTTCGGATTTCAACCCGATTGGTTTCGCGAGCCGCCGGCCGAGAGCTTTTCGACTATTGCCTCAGTCTCACAATCTGGTCTTTTGCGACCTTATTGGTGACCGGGCTGGACATTATTCTGGTTGGCATTTTCGATTTTAGGTCTGTCGCCTACTATACGATTGCTGCGACACTAATCACTTTCATACTAGGCCTTCAGAATGCAATTTTTGGCGTGCTCATTCCCGCGAGTGCCGTTCTTGCCGCGCGTAATAGAGCTTCAGAGCTAGGAGAAATGTTAATTTCCAGCACGCGTCTTGGAATGCTTCTTCTGTTTGTTACCGGACTGCCTCTGCTGGTTGCGACTAAACCCATCCTTTCGCTATGGGTGGGTCCGGTGTATGCGCAGAACACTGCTTTGCTTTTGCGCGTTCTGGTTTTAGCAAACATAATTCGCATGTCCGCTTTGCCCTATGCAATGTTGCTCATCGGCACCGGCCAGCAGCGTTTGGTCATTGTTACTCCTTTGCTCGAAGGATGCTCCAATCTTTTCATCAGCATCGTTGCCGGAACTGTCATGGGAGCAGCGGGCGTAGCGATAGGTACCCTCGTCGGCTCTATTGTCGGAATCCTTGTAAACATCATCTATAACATACCGAGAACTACTGCTATAGGAGTTGATCTTGTAACGTATTTGAAGGAGGGGCTCCTTCGTCCTGTCCTCTGCATCACCCCCATGCTTTTTGTATTCATTAGTAAGTTGGTTTTTCCAAGCGTGGTGGAAACAATGCAGATTGAACTATTTCTCGCCGCTGCACTTTCGACATTGCTAGCATTTTGGAGTCTCGGCCTGACAGTAAGTCAGAGGAGCCGCGTTCTCTCTGTCTTCGGTTTCGCGGCTCGGTAATCCAGTGATCATAAGTATCTAAGAAACTCGAGATCAAGTAGTTGACCGCGTTACGCCTGCTTGTGGTAATCAAATCTGCCTTGAAACGCTGGATCAAAAATCTTTGCTGGAGACCACCTGGAGCGGTACGATCAGGAACTGAGTCCTACCTTATCCGACCGCGACGAATTGATGGCGCACAGTTCATCCAGATTGGCAGTCGCAGTACGATAGATGGATACAGTTGGCTCAGCGCAGTGCAGAACTACGGTGGTCAACATTACACTCCCTCAATAGTTATAGGAAATGATGTTCACATCGGTCGCTACGCTTGCATTACTTCCATCTCCCACATCTCGGTTGGAGATGGATGCCTTTTCAGTGAGTACGTATATATCAGCGACCTTTCGCATGGTACCAACCCCGACAACGGTCTGCTTGTAGATCAGCCGCTGGTAAGCAAAGGTGAGGTCAGGATCGGAGCGCATACGTTTCTAGGATACCGGGTGTGCATCATGCCCGGTGTAAAGTTAGGGAGGCATTGCATTGTGGGCGCAAACTCCGTAGTGACGCGGAGCTTTCCTGAATATTCCATGATCGCAGGTTGTCCAGCAAGGCTTATAAAAACATACTCAAGGGAAACCCAGAAATGGATTTCAATCCCTGAAGTGAAACAAGAATGATTAACAACAAGGTACCCGCCAATGGCGCATACTATACCGAATTACGAACGCCGATGCTCTCCCTTATCACCGGGACTCCGAAACGCGTGCTTGAAATTGGATGTGCCGCTGGACAGACCTTGGCCCAAATATCAGAACGCGGCGCCGAATACACCGTTGGGATTGAGCGCTCTCCCCAAGTGGCAGAAATAGCGAAGGCTCGTGGATTAAGTAAGGTGATCGTCGGCGATGTAGAAAGCCTAGATCTGGATTTCGAACCAAATTCATTTGACCTGTTAATCGCAGGGCACGTTCTCGAACATCTCATCGATCCTTGGACAACTCTGAAAAAGCTTCGACATTTTCTAAGGGATGACGGTCAACTTATCGGAGCGCTCCCCAACATTCGACATCACAGCGTTGTCTTCCCCTTGATGCTGACCGGCAAGTGGCAGTACGAAGAGTCCGGTGTCATGGATTGGACACATTTACGCTTCTTTTCCCGTCAAACTGCGGTCGATTTGCTTCAGAGTACGGGATTTGAAGTGCAGGAATTGGTGCCAGAGTTTGGCCGGAATTCGCAAATCGCGAACCGTTTGACTTGCAGGATTTTCGAAAACCTGTTGGCCTATATATACAATTTTTCTGCCGTGAAGACTAACGCCGATGGACACTACTAGCGTGCGAAACATTTCGACGTTGCAATTTTTTACTATCGTCGCGCAAAACTATCTCGCCTATGCTTTCGTGCTTGGTGAATCTGTATTACGTTATCACCCGGAGTCGACCTTCTCGATTTTTATCATGGATGATCCCGAACACAAGTGGCAATCTTCCATAGAAGCGAAAGGGTTCAACGTTATCTATCCAGAACACATTTCTCCTCTGAATTATCGAAAGCTCGTATTTCAGTACAGTCTCACAGAGGCCACTACTAGCGTAAAGCCATCTATTTTCCAACTTCTGTTTCAGAGTAATGCCGAGAAGGTCATATACCTTGATCCGGACATCCTTTGTTTCAGGCGTTTCGAAGAAGTTTTGGTCGCGTTTGACCAGCATAGTGTTGTACTCACCCCGCACATCTGCAGTCCGATCCCGGAAGGATATTTTCCCGATGACAAAGAAATCATGGGAGCCGGAATTTTTAACTTAGGATTTATTGCGCTGAAGCGAAGCGCATTCGTTAACGATTTCCTGACCTGGTGGGGGGGGCACCTCAAAACTGAGTGTTTGGCCGAAGGGGATGCAGGTTTCTTCCTGGATCAAAAATGGGTGGGCATGGTGCCTGCCTTCTCTGAAGAGGTTCTGATCTTTCGGAATCCAGCCTACAATGTTGCTTATTGGAACCTGCACGAGCGTACGCTCGAACAACGCGGCCATATTTGTTTCCTTGCGCACTCTGATCTTCCTCTCGCCTTCTTTCATTTCAGTGGCTTCTCGGTAGACAACTTGGATTGCATTTGCAAATACGCCGCACGAAACCCCTTCTCCTTTACCGCCAAGAAGACCCGGTACACATTGACTGACCGCCCGGACCTGGCTCCGGTATTTCGTCAGTATCGAGACCTGCTGCTTTCGGCTGACATTCACGATTTTATGAAGATTCCATATGGATACGCTGCTTACGAAAATGGCGAAACTATATCGCTGCTTGAGCGCTCGTTGTACCTAAGCTCTACTACCTGGCGAGAAAGCCATAGCGATCCTTTTGCGACAGGTCCAGGATCTTTTCGGAATGTCTGCCGCGATGCCGGTGTAAAGGCACCCAAAGATGGCGATGGGAAATTGTCCACTGGCGAGCTCGCCGAAAGATACGGATTCTATATGCGTTTGATCCGATCCATGCTGGTGTGGTCTTTGCGCTTACTGGGGCCGGAAAAATACATGCAGTTCGCTAAATACATGAGACACCAATTCTTGCCTCTTAATCAGGGTTTCATCCTCGAAGGAAAGCATGCGCCAAACAGCCCGCCCTCTTTGTACCCAAAAGTGCAAGTGGGTAAGTCCGGGACTGCGGCATTTGGCAACGTAGAATGAATTATTCTCGGTCTCGAAGTTGCCGACTTCGCAAGAGGATCGTCGCCGTCTATACACGCGTCGAGTCGATTGAGTGAAGGTTCTGATGGTATCAAAGGCGCACGTAGTCGGTGCGTATCATGGGAAGCTGCGCGAAATGGCCCGCCTAGGAGTGGATCTGACCCTCATAGTTCCTCCTGACTGGGGCAACCAGAAGCTTGAAATATTCCACGCTGAGGAATACAAAATCCGAGTGGTGCCTTGCCTTTTATCAGGCTACAACCATTTCCATTTTTATCGTGAGTTGCTCGGCAAGATCAACGCTGATCTTGTCCACATTGATGAGGAGCCCTGGAGCTTGGTTACCTACCAGTTCATGCGGCTCTGCGTGAAGCAGAATAAACCTGCGGTTTTTTTCACGTGGCAGAATATTCAGAAAAAATACCCTCCGCCTTTTAATTTCTTCGAACGCTATACGTTCCGGCATGTACGCGCGGCAATTGCGGGCAATGAGGAAGCTCGAGATATCCTTCGGACGCGACATTTTTCCAAGCCCGTGATGGTCATTCCGCAATTCGGAGTAGATCCAGAGTTTTTCTACAAGCGTGATATTTCTGATCTAAAAAATAAGCTGGAACTCACCGATAAATTCGTAATCGGCTACATGGGAAGAATTCTGGAAGAAAAAGGAATAGCCGATCTTCTTCGGGTACTTTCTTCCTTACCTGAGAATTGCGTTCTCGTTCTGGTTGGCAATGGCAAGTTCAGAATCCAAGCAGAGCGGTTGGCCAGCGAATTGGGAGTGTCTTCTCGAACGTACTGGTTTCCGCAGATCTCGTCCTTTAACGTTCCCGAGTACATGAATCTTTTTGACGTATTGGTGTTGCCTTCCCGGACAACTTGGCGCTGGAAAGAACAATTCGGACGAGTCCTGGTGGAAGCCATGGCATGCGAAACACCTGTAATAGGGTCAAGCTCTGGAGAAATCCCGAACGTAATCGGAGACGCTGGATCCGTGTTCCCTGAAGGCAATGTTGATGCACTTCGTCAATGCCTGGGTCATCTTTATGACAGTCCAGGGTTCGCCGAGGAGATAGGTGCAAAAGGCCGTACCAGGGTATTGAAAAACTTCGTCCATCGTCATATAGCCGAACAGACCGTACGACTTTACGAGAATGCCTTCACAACCTGAAGACTTATCTCAGAGATGCCCAGTCCTCCAAATGCAAAAAATTGCGATTAACGTGAGGGTACTAAACTCCCCGATCACTGGTGTGCAACGTTACCTAATGGAATTGCGGGCCCGATGGAATGGAGGCATCGATTCCATCGCACCTTACAGCTTTTTAAGCGGGATGGCTGGACATGCATGGGAGCAACTGGTTCTGCCAACAAAATTGCAGGGACGCGTTTTGTTCAGTCCATCTAATACCGGCCCGCTGCAAGTGGAAAATCAAGTTGTAACGATCCATGACATGGCCGTATTCGACTGTCCGAAAACCTTTAATCCGAGATTCGAAGCCTTTTATAAGTTTCTCTTGCCGCGCCTTGTCCGGCGGACGCGACACATCATCACAGTTTCTGAATTTGTGAAGGGGCGGATTATAGCCCACACGAATGTCAATGCTTCTAAGGTTACGGTAATCCCAAATGGAGTCGCATCCCGCTTCAGCCCTGCCGCGGCTTCAGGTCTGGATAGAGTTGTCGCGGCTCTGAACCTACCTTCGCGAGAATATGTTCTCGTTGTGGGGTCGCTGGAACCACGAAAAAATCTGACTCGCCTGCTTCAGGCGTGGTCCCGGGTAAAAGATCATGTATCGGAAGGTATATGGCTGGTAGTGATAGGCGCGAAAGGAAAATCGCGCGTTTTTCGGGACATCTCTCTCAACTCCTTACCAGCGAGAGTTCTTCTCCTGGGGCATGTGGCTGATCACTTCTTGCCCACGCTGTATGCGGGCGCGCTTGCGATGGCCTTTGTTTCGATTTACGAAGGATTCGGGTTGCCAGCCCTGGAAGCGATGGCCAGCGGTACTCCAGTGCTGGTTGGGAATCGCTCCTCTTTACCAGAGGTAGTGGGGAACGCGGGAATGACGGTAGACCCTTTCGACATTGAATCGATTGCGCAGAGAATGCAACAAATCCTACAAGATCCTAAGTTGAGGTCGGACTTGCGACAGTTGGGGATTTTGCGTGCAGAACACTTTTCTTGGAATGAAACCGCCCGAAAAACTTGGGACGTTCTTCAGTCAGTGTCAAGCTGACCACGCGGCCTGATTTACCATGGTGACCTCTACGGTTTCTTACTAGGATAGCGAAAAACACTTAAGATGAAAGATCACTCTGATATCGCATGGGAGCGCTGGGGTCAACAAGATCCGTATTTTGGAGTTTTAACTCAGGACAAATACCGTAAGCATAAAATCGGCGAAAGTCAGGCCGAGTTTTTTGAATCGGGCGAAAAACACGTCACCGGAGTTTTGGATGAAATCGAAAAACGATTTGGAGGCATTCACCGAGCCCGTGCTCTGGATTTTGGTTGTGGCGTGGGCCGTTTGCTGATTCCGCTTTCCCGTCAATTTGGCAGAGTAACTGGCGTTGACGTGTCTAAAGCCATGCTAGAGGAGACTTCAAGAAATCTGAGCGAGAGACAGATTGAAAATGTAGAGCTTGTGGAGTCGGACGATGAGCTTTCGAAGCTCGGTTCCGCAAAATTTGATTTCATACACACATTTATCGTTCTCCAACATATCGCTCCTAAGCGAGGCTATGTGATTATGCAGAATTTACTGCAGCATCTCGCCCCGGGAGGCGCATTTTTTATGCATGTCTCTCTTAGGAGTATCGATTCTTCGGTAAAAGGCCGATTGCGATGGTTGAGGAACCTGGTCAGATTTGTGAGAGGCCACTTTCCGTACACCCATGTCCCCATTAATGTCATTCTGCGCCGGGAACCCTCCGAGCCTGCGATGGAAATGAATGATTACGATCTGGTTCGTACGCTTTCCATTTTTAAAAAGGCTGGAGCTGAAAAAGTCATTACTGAGCTGGAGACTCACGGGACATATTTGTCGGCTAGGTTTTATTCGAAGATACAAGCCGAGGGCGTATCGTAGAGTACCTACTCGTTGCGGAGAATTCTTCAAATCGGGATGTTGATACAAGTCATCGGTAGCATTCACACCACGTTTCTCCGCGCGTGCAATCTTTCTTGCGAAGCCGTTCAGCCTTCATTTCTTGCAGACAACAGAGAACCTCAACGGAAATCATTGTGAAAGTCGCGGTGATACATGACTGGCTTGTGACTTACGGTGGAGCGGACCGCGTGCTGGAACAGATTCTCCTTTGCTTCCCCGAGGCCGAGCTGTTCAGTCTTGTCGATTTCTTATCGGCGGATCAGCGCGCATTCATCTTGAACAAATCGGCGCACACTTCATTCTTTCAGCATCTCCCGTTTGCTCGCAAACACTTCCGCCGATACTTCCCTCTAATGCCGTTAGCCATAGAACAATTTGATCTTTCGGGCTATGACCTCATTATTTCCAGCAGTCACTCTGTCGCGAAGGGAGTAATTACAGGCCCTGACCAGCTACATATTTGTTACTGCCACTCGCCGATGAGATACGCATGGGATCTACAGCACCAATACTTACGCGAATCTGGGCTAGATCAAGGCCTGCTCGGTTGGGCAACTCGATTCATGATTCACAAGGGGCGAATGTGGGATCTCAGGACAGCGAACGGCGTTGATAAATTCGTTGCCAACTCTCAATACATTGCACGGCGTATTTGGAAAGTTTATCGACGGGATGCGGCAGTAATTTCTCCCCCAGTAGATATAAATTTTTTCGGGCTCGGGGACGAGAAGGAGGACTTTTATCTCACGGTTTCACGACTTGTTCCCTACAAGAAAGTCAATCTCATTGTGGAAGCGTTTTCGGCGATGCCGGATAAGAAGTTAGTAGTTATTGGAGACGGTCCCCAATTTGAGAGCACGAGGGCAACTGCAGGCAAGAATGTCAGTATGAGAGGCTATCAGACTTCTGAGGTTGTACGCGATCATTTGCAGCGCGCGAAAGCGTTTGTCTTCGCTGCCGAAGAGGACTTTGGCATCAGCGTGCTCGAAGCTCAGGCCTGCGGCACTCCAGTGATTGCCTTTGGAAAAGGCGGCGTCTTAGAAACGATTCGTGACCTCGGCACACACCGGCCTACGGGACTTTTCTTTCAAGAGCAGACTTCCGAGGCAATTGCGAATGCTGTTCGTCTCTTCGAAAACGAGATTGAGAACTTCGATCCAAACCTTTGTCGGAGAAACGCCGAACTATTTTCCGTGGAACGGTTTCGGCGGGAATTCATGGAATTCTGCGAACGTGCTCTGGCCGACTCAGGGGCAAAAATAGACAGCGGGTGCAAGAACCCGCCGGTGAAATGCAACTGAATAGCATAAACCTCTACCGGGATCAATCATGCAGATGTGGAACAACACAGGCCAGACGCCACTCGGTTTACGCATTTAGTTGATAGTGCGACTAGCTTGGAGTAACTTGCAATTGATGGAATGTCACAATTCGCTTGCGTCCAATGTCGACAATAAGGAGCAGCGCGCAAAAGCTGTTCTCTCGCCCAATTGGGGTAGCCTCGTTCAGCTAACTATAAAAAGAACCATGGACGTAGTCGGTTCGGCGATGTTGTTAATTTTACTCTCACCACTTTTCCTGATCTTAGCCATCTTAGTAAGAATTTCGTCTTCGGGGCCAATTTTCTACCGTTGGCGTGTAGTAGGTAGAAATGATCGGCCGTTTATAAGCTACAAATTCCGCTCTATGTACAAAAATGCGGACGAGATGAAGGCCAAATTGGCACACTTAAATGAAATGAGTGGCCCCGTCTTCAAGATCACAGATGATCCACGAATCACACCTTTGGGCAAGTGGCTTCGACGATACAGCTTAGACGAACTTCCACAGCTCTACAGCGTAATCAAAGGAGACATGAGCCTGGTAGGCCCACGGCCCCCGCTATTAAGCGAATATGCGCGCTTCACCGAATATCAGAAACAAAAGTTAAGTGTAAAACCCGGAATGACCTGTCTTTGGCAGATCAGCGGCCGCAACGATATCGCAGATTTCGATCGCTGGCTAAAACTAGACTTAGAATATATTCAGCGTTGGAATCCAAAGCTGGATCTTTGGATTCTTCTGCGCACCGCGAATGAGGTCTTCTCTGGCTCCGGAAAGTAGTGATTTGCTCCAAATTTTGCGGTCCAACCGGCCAAACATAGTTCATATCCTTGGGAGGGTTCTTCAATGAGGGTTTTGGTCACAGGAGGCGCCGGTTTCATTGGTTCGCACTTGGTCGATCGGTTTCTCTTGGAGGGTTTTGAAGTTCGCGTTCTTGACTCCCTCGATGCAAGGGTTCATCGAGGGAGGATTCCGTCCTATTTCCCCGAGAACATTGAGTTTATCAAAGGCGACATAACTGATCGCAGTACCCTACTCGCGGCGTTGCACGATGTTGACATCGTTTCCCATCAGGCCGCTTACCAAGACTACATGCCAGATTTTTCACGGTTTTTGCACGTAAACGGAGTGGGTACATCGTTGCTTTATGAATTGATCGTGAGCGAAAAATTGAAAGTCAAGAAAGTCATCGTTGCATCGTCGCAAGCAGTTTATGGTGAAGGCCAGTATGATTGTCACGAGCATGGGGTCTTTCAGCCCCTGCCACGCAGTCAGAAACAACTCTCGGAGGGGCGATGGGAGGTACGATGCCCGGACTGCGGCAGACAAAGCAAGCCATGTTTGCTGCAAGAAAGCTTCACAAATCCCTATAACCAATACGCGGTGTCGAAGCTGTCCGCTGAGAAAGTAGCTCTCGGGTTAGGCTGGCTTCACGGAATCCCATCGGTCGCGCTTCGCTATTCGATCACGCAAGGTCCACGGCAGTCACTCTTTAATCAGTATTCGGGCCTTTGCCGCATCTTCGTGTTGCAAGCTCTTAAGGGCTTACCGCTCTTGATCTATGAAGACGGTCTCCAAACCCGCGACTTCGTGCATGTTCAGGACGTGGTAGACGCAAACATGAGAGTTCTCGCAGAAGATGCCGATTTTGAAGCGTTCAATGTCGGGAGCGGAAAATCTACGAACGTCCTCGAATACGCCAACTTGGTGCGAGCGAAAATTCCCTCGGGGATCGACGTTACTGTTCGAGGAGAGTACAGGAGAGGCGATAATCGCCACAGCGTATCTAGCATTGACAAGCTCGTTCGGCTTGGGTGGCGACCTCGGCGTGATCTCTCCATGATCTTGGATGATTTTCTCTCTTGGGTTAAGAGTGTGGGAGGGATCCCAGATCATGTCCCCGATGCCCACAGTGAAATGAAGAGATCTGGGGTTGTTCTCGATACCTCAATTGTTGTTTGAGCTTGCTTCCAGGTGCGTTTTGCACTAGGAATTGCTCTGATTGCGATTATCTATGAACTGCGTTCCAGAGTACATATCGTATAGTTGTACTTGCGTGCTCGATTTGCAAGGTACTGGTATTCACAGTAAGCTTTCAAACGTCGCAGCAAGTTTTTGAGTCATGAGATGGTGAGGCCATTGACGCTCGCTGAAATCCCGCCTACGGTGGAAGCGCCGTATACTGGTAAATACTTGCGCGGCTTGATAGGTGTTTTGGAGCAGCTTCCGGTCTCAGAAATAGATGATGCGGTCTCTCATCTATTCCATGCCTATCAGCAGAATCGCACCGTTTATCTCTTCGGCAATGGTGGTAGCGCGGCACTAGCTTCACACGCTGCTTGTGACCTTGGGAAAGGCACGACATTGCCGCACAAAAAGCCTTTCCGTGTGGTTTCGTTGACTGACAACATGCCACTTATTACTGCTTGGGCGAACGATGTGAGCTACGAGGAAATTTTCGCTGCGCAACTCCGCCCCTTAATTGAGCCCGGTGATATTGCGTTTGCAATCAGCGGAAGTGGCAACTCGCCTAACGTGCTCAATGCTTTGCATGCTGCACGAGAAGCTGGTGGATTCAATATCGGACTCACCGGTTTCAACGGTGGCAAAATGAAAGGCATTTGTGATCGTTGCATCACGATACCTTCAGATAATATGCAGCACATCGAAGACGCTCACATGTGTGTTATGCACGCAGTGTTTGTTGCGCTTCGTCAATGCGTCCACAGCAATGGGCCATAGGAGTGACCTCTAGCCTCTAAAGTCTTTGTCATCACCGCTAGTCGAGAACTGGTTCCTGAATTCCGCTCTGAACCATGACGTACCTTGCTAGGCAATGATTAAAAGCATAGCCTAGGTATGTTCCTGCTGCTCCGTGTATTAGTCTTTAAGCTCTCGATTGCTCTCCATCTGACATCCGAGACGGGCCCTAGCTCCATCTAAGTGAGCCGTGTGAAGAACCACAAACTGCAATACTGGATTCTGGGCGCCGACGAACTCTGGACGATATTGGCCATGGCCTTGGCCTTCATCCTGAGATTCGGATTGACATGGCACGATTCCATCGGCAATTCCGCCCTCACTTACCTTCCGCCGCTTCTGCTATCCCTAGCACTGTGGGCCGTATTGTTTTCCCCCATGCAGTTGGATGGCTTCAGCAAGGGATGGCATCCGCCGGCGGTCCTCTCTCAGCTCTTCCTCGCCGTCTCTTTCTTGATGATGGCTTTGTTTGCCGGCGGATATGTAATCCGCGTTTTCATGTCACGCCTGGTCTTTGCCTATTTTGGCATTCTGCTGTTCACCGGTTTTGTCACTATCCGATACACGGTACATGCCGTTCTAGGTTCTAGATATGTGAACAAAGCCGTGCGCCGGGTTTTGATTGTAGGGAATGGTCCGGTCGCGCGTGAAATCGCAACAAAAATTGGACGGCATCCCGAACTCCTGTGCCGAGTTGTAGGTTTTCTATGTTCTGCCGACACGTCTGTGAGTGATGGGCCCGGAACAACGAATAGTTCGCTGATTGTGCAGAGCTTGGGAATAGTTGACTTTCTTCAACAACAAAACGTGGACGAAGTGATTATTGCCCTCTCCAAACCGGGTGCCCCGGAAGTGATGAATTTGGCCCAGCGTTGCCACCAAGCAGGTATCGGCGTCAGCGTGGTACCCCATCCTTACGAGTTGTATTTGTCTAAACCGCAACTTTTGGACATTGGCGGACTTCCGATACTCCAACTTCGGCAAGTAGAGCTAGATCCCGTGAATGCAGCGTGGAAGAGAGCATTGGATGTAGCTCTAAGCTCAAGCCTTGTGGTCCTGTCCGCCCCCTTTGTAATTCTCGGAGCGGCTATGTTGTCTCGGAAAAAAGGAGGACCCTTTTGTCGGGAGCTACGATGTGGACAAGCAGGCAAGTTGTTCCGCATGTGGCGATTAAATTCGGACCGAGATGCACAGCAGCTACCCGCTTCCGAAGTTATTCTCCAACAGCTTAGTATTACTGAATTGCCACAGCTATGGAACGTATTGCTCGGTGATATGAGCCTCGTCGGTCCGCGGCCCGAATCGCCCGAGCGTGTTAAGCATTACTCTGATTGGCAGCGTCAGCGCCTGAATATAAAACCGGGGATGACTGGTCTCGCGCAAGTACACGGACTGCGGCAGCAACATTCTTCCGAAGAGAAAGCTCGTTTTGATTTACAGTACATGCTGCGCCCGTCGCCGGTCCAAGACGTGGTACTTCTGCTGCAAACGATGTGGACTCTCACTGGTCGACTATTGCGTCTTCGCACATTAGCGTCCGGTAAGCGCCTGGAGTCCTACCACAACGATACTGATAGACTGCTCGACAGGAATCTACCAAGTGCTCATAGTGCGCAGCCCAGTACGGATTAGCTTCGGAGGAGGCGGTACCGACCTGCCGAGTTATTACGAGCAATTCGGAGGCGCGGTCCTCAGCGTCGCCATTAACAAATATTTCTATACAATTCTCAAGACGCGGAACGACGATCGCATCCAGGTGATTTCCTCGGATTTACGAGTTTGTGAAACCTGGCAAGATATCGCCAATAAACCCATTCAGGGTAGCGAATTGGAGATTCCCTTGGCGGTATTGAAGGAAGTCGGGTGCAATATTTCGGTGGATTTGTTTTTGGCATCAGAAATCCCGCCGGGAACGGGACTAGGGTCTTCGGCCAGCGTTTGCGTAAATATCCTCAAGACGCTTACGAACTATGCACACAAACCTCTTTCGAAGTATGCTCTAGCCGAGCAAGCTTTTCACATTGCCCGGAATGTTCTTGGTAAGCATGTAGGTAAGCAGGACGAATACGCTGCTGCATTTGGAGGATTAAACTACATTTCTTTCTACGAGAACGGCAGCACTCATGTGGAACCAATAGACTTGGATAGTTCTGTTTTGCAGGAGCTTCAGTCCAATCTCATGCTGTTCTTCACGGGTTCGGCGCATCACTCCTGGACCATTTTGCGTGAGCAGGAGAATTCCACCCGGTCCCACACCAACTCAACTTTGGGCGCGCTCCACGAAGTAAAAAGCCTCGGGGGAAAAATGAGGGACGTACTCAAGTCTGGCCAGCTTCAGGCGTTTGGAGAACTATTGCATGAAGGCTGGCAGGCCAAGCGTCGCGTCTCGCAGAAAATTTCTACCGCTCGGATCGATCAACTGTATGCGCTCACGCGGGAAAACGGAGCCTTAGGCGGTAAGATTACCGGGGCCGGGGGAGGCGGGTTCCTTCTCCTGTACTGCGAAAAGCACAACCAGCAATCCGTTCGGGACGCATTGTCCCGCGAGGGTGTTAATGAGATGGCTTTCACTTTCGACATGTCAGGGGCGCAGGTGATTGTCGATGACCCGTTTATCGACAGTGACGAAAGGGCGGGCTCCCGCTGGGTCTTCGTTCCAACTTCTTCCGCCGTCACAACAACTCGAAAATAGTGTTGCTGCTCAAGTCAGATCGGAGTTGGCGTTGAAGGCCTTTCTGCTGGCTGCCGGACACGGCACACGTTTAAAACCCTTAACGGATCAGATTCCCAAATGCCTTCTGCCAGTCCAGGGCATGCCCATGCTGCAGATCTGGCTCAACATCTGCGCGCGCTTCGGCATTCATGAAGTCCTTATCAATATTCATTCTCATGCTGAAGCGGTACGCCGATTTCTGGAACAATGCAAAACGTCTGTAAAGGTTCATGTTGTCGAAGAAGAGGAGTTGCTTGGGAGTGCAGGCACATTGCTGGCGAATCGCAAATGGATCAGGAATGAGCCGCTTTTCTGGGTCTTCTATGCAGATGTGCTACATCGAGTCAATCTCGACTGCATGCTGCAGCTTCACCGATCCAGAAATCCTACAGCTACCTTGGGAGTTTCCCGAGTCCCAGACCCCGCAAGGTGTGGCATTGTTAGCGTAGCTGAAGATGGCACCATTGCCGAGTTTGTTGAGAAGCCGCTCCACCCTAAGGGCGACCTCGCCTTCGCCGGGCTTCTGCTCGGAACACAGTCTCTGCTCGATGCGATCCCGCCTAAACACCCCGTTGACATCGGCTTTGATGTACTCCCTCGTTTGGTTGGCCGGATGATGGGGTATTCTATTTCAGACTACCTGATCGATATAGGTACGATTGAAAACTACAACAAAGCGCAATCTTCTTGGCCAGGTAACCATTCTAAATTCCCGGAGTAAGATTAAAAATGTTTGAGGGCGTAATCTTTGACATGGACGGAGTACTGATCGACAGCCACCCTGTCCATCGCATTGCTTGGCGCAAGTTTTTGGCAAGTGTCGGCAAGAGTGTCTCAGATGAGCAGCTTAATTTCATTCTAGAAGGTCGTCGCAGAGACGAGATTTTACGCTACTTTCTCGGTGATCTTCCCGAAGGCACTATCGCCGAATACGGCCAACGTAAAGAGGATTTCTTTCAAGAGAATTTTAAGGACATCAAACTTATTCCGGGAGTGGAAATCTTTCTTCGCGAATTGAAAAACGCTGGAGTAAAAACCGGAATAGCTACATCTGCAAGTTCGTTTCGCACTCTAAGAACTTTACAGCTTCTCAACTTGCAGAACGGATTTGCGGCTGTCATCACAGGAGACGACGTATCTGCGGGCAAGCCCGATCCTGCGGCCTATCGGCTTGCGGCCGACCGTATGAACCTTAGGCCAGATAAACTCCTGGCCCTGGAGGATGCACCAATGGGGGTGCAAGCGGCAAAGGCAGCGGGAATGCGGTGCATAGGCGTAAGTAGCAATGGGGGAGCGGAGGCTCTACGCCGCGCCGGTGCGGACTATGTGATTCCCGATTTTTTGGATCTCTCGATGGAAAAGTTAGTCTACCAACTCGGGGACGGGACAAGATAGACCCGAGTGCCTGCTCGCAGTCGTTCACATCAAGGCTTCCCCGATAAATCCGCTTTTTCGAGCCGGCACAACACTAAGCATTACTGCTGCCACGCAACTCCTGGATAGAGGCTCGGTATGCGGTATGCCCGATACGCATTCTCTCCAGAAACATCAAGTTGCCAAACAACTTGAGGATTTGCGGTTTGAGTGACTTCGAGCACCCTTGAAGCGAGCGTGTAGCCAAAAGGCGCACTCATATCGTACTCGACGTTGCCATTAGTCAACACGTCAATGCTCCCTCCCCAATAAGAATAGAAGCCTGGGAGGTTCTGCCATAATAAGTCAGCGGATTTAGCATTCTCGTCTATCTTAAAGATACTAGCTCGGCTATAACAAGCCACGGTCGCACCACATGCCGTACCACTCGAGTCGATCCGAAAGTTTCCGTTATCCCAAATAGCCAAAGTCAGCTGTGTGCCTTCGTTGGTGATCAGACTCGGGTAATGTTGCCCATAAAACCACTGGCTCGAATCTCCTCCTGGGATGCTAAAATCTCCGTCCTGGCCAAGACGCCATAAAATGTCTCCCGCACCGGCACCATCCTGATAATCGATCTTCACAACCCAGCTCTGGTGGCGCATAGAAAGCAGCAGATTGCCATCCGATGTGTAAACCACTGCGTTGCTGTGCGTCCAATCTGGCAATCCCTGCAAATGACGGTTCACGTCAAGATGATCAAATCCCGACCATGCCCATGCCACATTCCCGGTAGGGTCGACGTCAATCAAGGCGTCCCCCAAAACACTTGTTGTGCCCGGATATCCTGGCAAGTCGGTGAAATCCTTAGACGTTTCAGCCAAAAGGACCCAATGACCATTTGGCAACGTAAGCACATCGTGATGAAATCCACTGATAGAAAAAGGTAGCCACTTGCAAGGAGCGACTGGTTCAGCTGGGCGGGGAATATTTGCCGAATTATATTGCCAGCTAAATCGATCTCATTTACGACATATCCGAGATTTACCATGAAGTGACCGTCTCCCACTGGCTTGAGAGGAAACGCGGAATTTACCCCAGTGTTGTAATACCAAATAATATTGCCTTGAATGTCTGAAACAAAACCGCTCAAGAAACTGGTGCCTGTGCTGTCAATGAGGCTAAACAACTCGACTCCGGGGGACGGACTAAGGTTCGGAGTGGGCCGAGTGATCTTAATTTTTGGTAAGGCCAAAGTGGTCGGTAAGGGTCCGGTAGTGAACGTCTGGTCTGAACCGTACAAAAGCCTGCCAAAGCAATTGAACACGACCCGCATGTGGTAAGTACTAGACGGTTTCATTCCCGCTACAAAGAAGCTTACTGAGGAACCGTGCCCTGGCGCCGGATACCACGCGGTGCTTCGTCCATAAGACATGTCGGTGCCGAACTCCGCCATTGCTTGTCCTCCGCACGTGCTAGTGACAGAGTACTGCGCGACTAACGGATTCTGCGTGGAGGTTAATGTCCCCGTTGGGAGGGAAGGACTAGACACGCCGCCACATCCAAGCAAAGTCAGAGCGAGAATACCGATTACAAACAGAGCACAGCACGTTCCAGCTCGTGCAATCTTCATTAAAAGGCCCCACCTTCGCGAACAGTCAGAAGTGTTCGATTGGATACAATGTACGACAGTGTCGGAATAATACCTTGCAATTTCAGTCTGTCAAGAAAAAATACGTAAAGCGATCGGAGGCGCAGGATGGAGCGGGCAGGCTGCGCTCTCCTGCTCGATCACTTGTGCTCCTACGGGCACCGCTTGTTCTGTATCGCCTACTAACGTCGCGGTAAGCGCGACGACAGCTTCTTCACTGACCGTCACAGTAACCACTACCTCGCGAACGATGTCGGCGCTCGTCGTTCCCACACACCCTACGCCGTCGCCGTGGCTCTGGGCTGTGGCGCTGATCGGATTCGTTATTCTGCCTGCTTCGGCTCGCAAGCAGTCGTCAGATCGTCAATGTTCGGCCTTGAAATATATGCGAGTGCTGCCCCTATTGTTGATTCTTGTATTTGCCGCATGTGGCGGAGGCGGCGAAAGCAGCTCAAACAATCCCCAACAAAACCCGAATGGCACTCCAGCGGGAACGTATACGGTGATGGTCACGGCAACGCCACGTGGCGGCAGTGCGCAATCACTGCCGCTGACTTTGACTGTGCAATAGGCTGGATACGACTAACGGGAATACATGTGGCGCATTCCTCCGTGCGCCATTTTAGGTAGATAAAAGATTACGTTTTGATAGCAAGTGCTTGACCATTCTTTACACCCTCGCTATTCCGCGTACGCAACTTTTTGATAGGCTTGGGGTTCGGCTTTTACGATGCAGTCGGGCAATCGAATAGTAAACGATGAGGACTAAGCCAAATGAATCCGGCGTGCATCAAACCTCTAGA
>JAOAPG010000177.1 GCA_025462785.1 Acidobacteriaceae bacterium | reverse complement strand
GGCTGCATCTACACTCCATGGAGAAGTGAGCAGCGTCCGCAGGTAATGCGGTTCCTCCGCTTCCGTTGACTTCCCACCGCAGCACTCCAATATGGCAACTCCTGCCCTAGAATTGCGTCCCTCCACGACACTGCGGGGCATCTAATACAACATGGCGACTACTACGCCGACCACGAACCATGCACCCAAATTGGTCTTCGGGGAAGCTCTTAGTTTTGCCTATGCCACCTTTTGTAGCAACAAGGTGCAGTTCTCCCTCACGGCGTTGGGAATGGTCATTGGAACTGCTTCCCTCATCCTTGTAGTCACGATTGGCATGACAGGCAAGGAGTACGTTTTACGCCAGATTCAATCGATTGGCGTCAACATGATCGAAGCGGAATACTACGGAGGAGAAGCCAACATTGAGCCCGATCCTTTAACCATCGAGGATATGCAGGCCATTCTGCAACGTGTCTCCGGTATCGCAGCTGCTTCTCCTGTTGTTCCACTGGATGATCGTAGTTCGATTGGAGCCGGGAGGGAGCGCGATCTTCGCATCCTTGGCGTTCTTCCCGCCTACAACTCAGTGCGCAATCTGGTGCTCGTCTCTGGCCGATTGTTCGACGCAGAAGATAATCAGGCGCATAACAAGGTCGGCGTAATGCAGCAAGAACTTGCTCAGGAAATGTATGGATCGCCGAAAGAGGCAATAGGAAAAGTAATCCGGGTCGGTGGGTTGCCCTTCACCATTATCGGGACGTTCCGCGAACGCGTGGATACATTCGGGCAGTCAGAAGTCACGCACAATGCCCTGCTGATCCCTTTCAGCGTAAGCCGATATCTCACCGGCAACCCGGAAGTCCGGCAGTTGTACTTCTCGGCGGTTGATACTTCCATGGTCGTTCCGGTGACGGAACACATTCACGAGGTGCTCCAATCCCGTCACCGGCCAGAATCAAGTTACGTCGTCCAAAATCTTACCGACTTAGTCAGCCTCGCCGATCACTCGGCAAATGCCCTAACCCTGCTGTCACTCCTGATTGCAACCGTGACGCTGCTGGTAGCCGGTATCGGCATCATGAACATTATGTTGGCAACGGTGACCTCGCGGATTCACGAAATTGGAATTCGCAAGGCAATTGGCGCGACCAATGCCGAGATTCAGCTCCAGTTTCTCTCTGAGGCGTTGCTTATTTCGCTGGTGGGAGGAATAGGTGGAGTTCTAAGTGGATTAGCACTACCTTATTCCGTCCGTTTTCTCACCCAATACCGCATCCCGATCTCGGGCCTCTCTGTAATTATTGCGATTTTCGTATCTGCCGCAATAGGCGTTCTGTTCGGAACGGTGCCCGCTATGCGCGCCGCGAAGCTGGACCCGGTGGAGAGTCTCCGATACGAGTGAAGGCCGAGATCAAGTAACATAACTCTTTGATGTGCTTTTCATAGCAAATCTTTAGGGAAAGACAGCACATTCGTGTCCCATGATCGAGTTCTCGCTGGCGAATAATTATGCTTAAAACGGGCCCAGGATCTCTACCTCACTTGAAGTCGGCCGCTGGTCTGCACTTCAAGACCTATTTGCTTATCTTTTTGATGGTAATCTTTGGCCCACTTGGGAATGTGCTTCTCGGCAAGGGGATGAAGCAGATAGGTGCGTCGGGCACTGGGACAGCCGTTGCGGCGCTTGGCCTCGTTCCCCGAATACTCACTTCGGGCACGATTTGGCTCGGCATTGGGTCTCTGCTTACTTTCTTCGTGGCTTACATGCTGGTGCTCTCCTGGGCGGATTACAGTTACGTTCAGCCCGCGTCCGCGGCCGCCTATGGCATGGTTGCTCTGTTGGCCCACTTCATCCTGCGCGAAGTGGTCACCCCGATGCGTTGGATCGGGGTGATACTTATTTGCCTGGGTGTTCTGTTAGTGGGATACACGCCTCCGCGTACAACGGATCACAGCTAAATGTTCGCTCTCGTCCTCTACCTAGTAGTTATTGGCGCCGGTACAGGGGGAGAATTATGCGTGGCGCGAGCCATGAAAGCTGTGGGCGAGGTGAAAGATTTTCGCCCATCTGCTTTGCTGCGTCTGGTACCCCGCGTTTTGCGACTTCCGTGGATGTGGGCAGGTGTGACGCTTATGGCGACTGCGTTCTTCTCCTTGCTCGCAGTGCTATCCACAGAAAACGTCAGTTTAGTGGTTCCAGTAACAGCCCTGAGCTACGGTGCCGGCGCGTTAGGAGGGAAATTTTTTCTCGGCGAGCAGGTCACTCCAAGGAGGTGGGCCGGAGTGTTTCTGGTTTGCACCGGTGTCGCTTTGGTTATTGTGGGCCGGGGGTGAACGGAACCCAACACTACGCTCCTTGCGAAGCATTGGGTGCGAGTAATCAATCTCAGGTTCTTTCAAAAACTTGCAACCGAGCTACCCAAATTGGCATCTACCCAAGTCCGGTAAGATTTCACTTTCTCGTTTCATTAACAGATCTCGCCGCGCCCTGGTTCCGGAAGTGCCGATCTCCGCAGGTCAATTTGCGGGTATCACAGCTGATTCTAGGAAAGTAATCGAGGGACACGCACTTGTGTGGCGTAGTTGGTTTCACTCATAAAAGTTGGGTACCTGATTCCGGTCGCATTCAACGCGCCACCGCCACATTGATTCATCGTGGACCGGACCAGCAAGGTACGTTCCAGTCCGGCATTTGTTCGATCGGCGCTACGCGCCTCAAGATTATTGACCTCGCTTCCGGCGACCAGCCCCTCCTCTCTGACAATGGCGAAGTCGCGATTGTGTTCAATGGCGAAGTCTACAATCACCATGAACTACGTCAAGAACTGCAGAAACTCGGCCACAACTTTCGCTCGCACTGCGACACGGAAACCGTTTTGCGGGCTTTTCTGGAGTGGGATACGGGTTGTTTTGCGCGTCTACGAGGCATGTTCGCGATCGCGCTCTGGACGAAATCGACGAAACGCCTCGTCCTAGCGCGTGATCGCATGGGGATTAAGCCGCTCTATTTGGCGCGGCGCGGTGATGACCTGTTTTTCGGTTCGGAACTAAAAGCGATTCTGATCCATCCAGAGATTGAGCGGCGACTCAGTTTGGACGGCCTCGATTGCTATCTCTCGTTGAACTACGTTCCCTGTCCCTGGACGCTGGTCGAGGGCGTCGAAAAACTTCCTCCAGGGCGCTGCCTCGAGTGGCGGGACGGTAAAGTCTCCGTCGATTCCTACTGGCGATTGCCGTTCGGAGTTCGTCGTGACTGGACTCTGGAATCTGCCAAAGAGAAATTAGACGATCTTCTGCGACAATCCGTCCGCGAGCACTTGATGTCTGATGTCCCGCTAGGCATGTGGCTTAGCGGAGGCATCGATTCTTCAACGATTTTGCACTACGCCGCCGAATCCGGTGTGCCGCTCAAGACTTTCTCGATTTCATTTCAGGGACGCAGTTTCGACGAAACCGCATATATTCGTGATGTCGCACAGCGATACGATACCGACCATGAGGAGTTGGACCTGAATCCGGAGGTCAATCTCCGGGAAGTGATTGAGCAGTTTGCATTTTACTCGGATGAACCATCGGCAGACTCCGGAGCGCTCCCCGTCTGGTTCCTTTCCAAGCTAAGCAAGACCAGGACGACTGTCAGTCTAAGCGGCGAAGGTGCGGACGAGCTTTTTGGCGGTTACCTTACACATCGAGCGAACCGTCTCGCAGCTCTAGCCCGGCGATTGCCTCCAAAAGCGATCCAATTCGCGCTCGATGCTCTGCGCGCCTGGCCAGTTTCAGACGAGAAGATCAGCGTCGAATACCAGCTCAAGAGGTTTCTCGAAGGATGCCAGATGGCTCCCGACAGTGCGCATGTTTACTGGAACGGGACTTTCAGCGAAGCGCAGAAAGCAACGCTGGCGTGCATGGAGCTTCCAAGCGCTCTCAATAATGTTCTAGCCGAACTGCGCTCCCGATTTTCAACCCCTGACGACCTCGCGCCATTTTTGTGGTTCGATCAGAAGTATTTTCTTGCGGACGACATTCTGAACAAGTCCGATCGTATGAGCATGGCCCATTCATTGGAAGTGCGCCCCCCATTCCTCGACCATCGCATTGTTGAATTCGCCGCGTCACTGCCCGCTTCACTGAAGATTCGCGGTTCGAGGCAGAAGGTTCTTCTGAAGGAATTAATGCGAGACAAGCTTCCACCTTCCGTTCTTCGGCGGAAGAAGATCGGATTTGACATTCCGGCGCACGATTGGCTTCGCGGACCTCTGCGTTCGCTGATGATGGATGTTTTGCTTGACAGTGCTTCCGATTACGCGAGTTTATTCCGGCGGGACGTGATCGAGACTTATATCCGCCAACATCTAGAGAGAAAAATCAATGTCGGATATCACTTATGGGGCCTGATGCTGCTGTTTTTGTGGATGAGAAAGTGGGGAATTCAAGTAGCGGCCTCCCCGGAAACGAACGTTTGGATGCTGGAAAAAACTGGTACCTATACTTAGGCATTCTACTCGTCGCGGGGACCATCTACTTGGGCTGCATTATCTCTCCTCCATCGCTGATGGATGACGTTGACGCAGTGCAGGCGCAGATAGCCCGAAATATGCTGACGTCGAGCGACTGGGTAACGGCACGGCTAGATGGCGTCGTGTATTTGGAAAAAGCTCCTTTTGTGTACTGGGCCATGGCTGCCAGCTACGTGATTTTCGGCGGGCACGACTGGGCGGCGCGCGTTCCGATTGCGTTGTCGGCAGTTGGGCTCTGTTGGTTGACGGCCGCCTTCGGTACTTGGGCATTTGGCAGGCGTGCGGGATTCTATGCGGGTCTATGCATGGCTACATGCGTTGGGCTGTTCTTATTCACCCGGGTGCTGATTCCTGATGTGATGTTGACTTTCACCGTTGCCCTCGCTATGTGGGCCTTTCTTCGCGCCTTGGATGAAGCAGAGCCTCATCCCCGGTTTTGGGCTTTCTTGCTGGCGCCCAGCCTCGGCCTCGGTCTTCTACTGAAGAGCTTGATCGGAGTCTTGTTTCCACTCGCGGCGGGCGTGATCTATCTTTGGATCACTCACCAACTCTTTTCTGCTGCCACGTGGCGCCGGTTGCGCCCGTTCAGCGGATTACTGATTGTTCTGCTCATTGCTGCCCCCTGGCACATTCTCGCGACCATGCGCAATCCACCTTACTTCGCTCTCACACTTCACAGCGAGGCCCGACAATATCACGGCTTTTTTTGGTTCTTCTTCATCAATGAGCAATTGCTCCGTTTCCTCAATTTGCGCTATCCGCGAGACTACAACACCGTTCCCCGCCTTTACTTCTGGCTGTTCCACTTGGCCTGGCTTTTTCCCTGGAGTGTCCATTCCCCTGCCATTGCAAAGCTCTCTTTCAAACCAGTAGATCGCGCAGGACGCACGCGCCTTCTGGCGCTTTCGTTGACGGGCTTTGTGCTGATCTTTTTCACTTTCTCCACTACACAGGAATATTATTCGATGCCCTGCTATCCAGCACTTGCACTCCTTTTAGGTTCAGCAATGGCGATGGGGGGCGTTTGGATACGCCGCGGTACGCGGGTGCTCTCGCTAGTCGCGGCGAGTGCAGGGTTAGTGACACTGGCACTCTTTTTTCTCACCCGCCACATGCCGGCACCGGGAGATATTTCGCAAGCACTCAGCCAGCATCCCGGCGCTTATAAGCTCTCCTTGGGGCACATGCAGGATCTCACCCTGGCATCCTTCGCCTATCTTCGCTTGCCTCTACTAGTGGCAGCGGTGGCCTTCTGCCTGGGTGCTTTTGCAACTTGGAAGTTCGCTGGCCAGCGTACATTTCTCGCTGCCGCGCTGATGATGATTCTGTTTTTTCATGCTGCTCGCATTGCGATGGCCGTTTTCGATCCCTTTATGTCTTCGAGGCCGCTCGCTGAGGCAATTCTGAAATCACCGCAAGGGACCTTGATTGTTGATCATCACTATTACACTTTTTCTTCCGTCTTCTTCTACACCAACCGCGCCGCACTGCTTAGGAATGCCCGATTCTACAACCTGGAGTATGGAGCTTATGCTCCAGGCGCACCCGATGTTTTTATCGACGATGCGCAATTTAGAAATACTTGGCTTAAGCCGGAGCGTTCCTACATCGTCGCAAAGGAAAACGTAGTTCCTCAATTGAGATCGCTGGTTGGCGCTGAGAATCTTAATCTCGTGGCGGCAAGTGGCGGCAAGGTCGTTCTCACGAATCATCCGATTGCCAGTTCTGAAGGAGAAGCTACTAAGGCGCTCGGCGCAGGCTAAAACAGTGCGATTGTTTTTCCGAAATAATAGGACCAGTTTTGTAATTATTCTTAGGAAGGCAAGGAGAAGGTATGAGGATTGCAGTGTTGGGAGGTGACGGCTACTGTGGCTGGGCAACCGCTTTATATTTATCGATGAAGGGTCACTCCGTTGCGATCGTCGACAACTTTGCACGTAGGCAGTGGGATCACGAACTTGGTGTTCAAACCCTGACGCCCATCCTCCCCCTTTCAGGTCGCCTGCGGGTTTGGCAGAGCCTCACTGGAAACACTATCGAGCTCTTCGTAGGAGATGTAACGGAGTACGACTTTGTCTCCTCGGTGATCAAGAATTTCGAACCGGAGGCAGTGGTCGACTTCGCTGAACAACGGTCTGCTCCATACTCCATGATCGACCGCAAACACGCGGTTTTTACTCAAGTAAATAATGTCGTAGGGACGCTCAATCTGCTATTTGCGCTGCGGGAGTCTCAGCCCGATTGTCATCTTATCAAGCTCGGCACCATGGGAGAATACGGTACTCCCAATATTGATATTGAAGAAGGTTACATAGCCATCGAGCACAATGGCAGGAAAGACGTTGTGCCGTACCCCAAGCAGCCGGGCTCCTTCTACCATCTTTCAAAAGTACACGACAGTCATAACATTATGTTCGCGTGCAAGGCGTGGAGGTTGCGCGCTACTGACCTCAACCAGGGCGTCGTGTACGGGACCGTAACCGATGAAGTCAGCCTGGACGAAGCACTCATTAATCGCTTCGACTACGATGAAGTCTTCGGCACCGTCCTCAATCGCTTCTGCGTTCAGGCAGCTATTGGACACCCGCTCACGGTATACGGCAAGGGGGGCCAAACTCGCGGCTTTTTGGATATCCGCGACACGGTACGCTGCGTCGAGATTGCGTGTTTGAATCCGTCGCTTCAGGGTGAATGCCGTGTCTTCAACCAGTTCACGGAACAGTTTTCAGTTCTGGATCTGGCACGAATGGTTCAGAGCGCGGGGGAAAAGCTCGGTCTGACAGTTGCAGTCGATCATCTGTCCGATCCCCGAGTGGAAGAGGAGGAACATTATTACAATGCCAAACACTCGAAGCTGATTGAACTCGGACTGGAGCCGCATGTGCTTTCCGACTCTCTATTGGATTCGCTGATGAATGTGGCATTGAAATATCGGCGCCGGATCGATACGTCCGTGATGTTGCCTCGAATCAACTGGCGGCAGCCCTCTAACGAGCGCCGAGCGCAGACCGAGGGCGAACTCGCGACTTTGATAGCCGGAGGATAGGCGGAAGATAACAACGGCAATGGGCGTTCTACGAAGCTCGTGCCTAGCCGGTTGAATGAACAATTGGGGAGGTGAAAGCCAGTTTGATAGCTTAGCCCGTTGGGGCCGCATCGATTGGTACCACCGGCACAAGCCTTCCATCGCGAATGTAATATTCGACGTTGCGCCACCGAATGCTGTGGCGCGAAAAACTAGTCAGCCACATGCAGAAAGCCAGAGCATCCCACGTAGGAATTAATACTAGCTTTTTCCAAAGCACATCCTGCTTTAGGCCCCAAATCCCAACCATCCACGTCATCGCAAATCGCATGACAATATAGGCGCCGAGATACCCTAGCGCGACTCCGACCGTGGGTTGGATCGCGATCGCTACTAAACACCAGGGCAGTCCCAAAGTGAAAATCAACCCGAAGTGTCCCCATGGCCGCAAATGGCGCATGACCACGATCCAGCGCAGCCTCTTGTGAAAAAGATCGCGCATTGAGCCGTAATCCGCGACGGTCAAAATAGTGTAAGGAAGAAGTTCAACCTCATAGCCCTGCTCGGCAATCAGACGGCCCACTAGCAGATCATCCGCAGGACGGTTCTTGATCGCATCGTAGCCACCGAACCCGGCCAACCGCTGGCGAGTCGTGGCGATAGTGGGTCCCAACGCAAACTTCACGCCATCGAGTTGACGCGCAACCATGATTCCGACATAGAAGTCAGAAAACATACCGATCGACTGGAGACTATCAATGAGGTTTTTGTCTTCAGCCGCTACATAAAAACAGGTCACTGCTCCCACCTTAGAGTCGGCCAAAGGGGCAACCACTTTGCGCAAGTAGTCGGGCCCCACTCGGACGTCACTGTCGCTGATCACCACAACCTCGTGCTGCGCTTCGCTGACAAGACGCGACAGCTTGATCACTTTGTCGTTAGATCCCACTCCCCCCGAGCCGAACAACACCCGAATACGACGCTCCGGAAAATCACGTATTAGCTTCTCGAGTACGGGAACAGCCGGGTCGTCTTCTCGACCCACACAAAAGAGAACCTCGTAGTCTGGATAATCTTGCCTGCAAAAGCTCGCGAAGTTTTCGTACGCTTTGGGATCAAGCCCACGAATTGGCTTCAAATTACTTACGGGCGGCGTGTAGCTATCGCTAGGTGTGCTTCGGCGCAGGGAAGAGCGAAAAAATCGCCAGACACTGAACAGCGCAATGAAATAATAAATAAACGGGATGGCAGCAACGGCCAGGAGTACATAGCGGATGGGAGAAATCATCGAGTGCCTCCTGCCCCGGAAACGAACGCAAGAGCCAGCGGGACCGATGTGGCCTCTTGCCGGCCGCCAAGTGCCTTCAAAAAAACAGTGAGTCTGTCGTTCATCCCGCTATTTCAAGATTCAAATCTCAAA
>JAOAPG010000167.1 GCA_025462785.1 Acidobacteriaceae bacterium | reverse complement strand
AATTTCTTTCAGCTCTTCTTTGGCTTCTTCCACGCCGGCCACATCCTTGAAGGTGACCTTTTTTGCTGCATGGAGAGCAAGCGGGCTCGGCTCTTACCGAACGAAAGAGCTTTGTTTCCACCAGTTTGCATCTGGCGGATCATAAAGAACCAAAGCGCGCCGAGAAGAATCAGAGGCAGGAAGTTCGCTACCCAGCTGGGCCAACTGCCGCTGTTCATGTCGTGGAAAGTAATCTCCACACCCTTGTCGCGCAGGTTCTTGGTCATGTCAGGGTCGTTGACCGGGGCAGTCGCGTGGAAGCTGGAATTGTCCTTAAATTTGCCGTGGACTTCCTGCCCCGTGACAGTGACGTCTTTGACATTTCCCTGATCCACATCAGACATGAACTGGGTATAGTTCAGTTCCTTCTCTTTTTGACCGGGATTTGCGCCTTTCACAACTTGCCAGAGCAGCACTGCCGAGAGCAGAATGACTACCCAGAACACTACGGTTTTAACTGTTGAATTCACCTAAAACTCCTGAGGAAATAAGCCTTTGTCCAAAAAGCATAGCCAGGCAAAGCCACTCACCAGATTAGATGCTCGGCGCCGGATTTGGATTTTAGAAATGACAGTCTTGTCATTCTAAACCTTGCTTGCGGAAAAAAGAACCGTCTTCTTTCAATGACTTAAGTCATGAGTGCCAGAGAGAACCAGACGCTACGTAGGGAAGATTTCGATAGGTTTGATTGGGTGAACCGAGCCCGTAGCCCACGAGGAACGATTCGTCGACCAAAAAGCCAAAATAATCGGGCTGAAGCTGGACTCGCCGGGCTGCTTGGCGGTCAAGCAGAGTAGCAAGTTTGACGGAAGCGGCTCCTCGGCTTCGCAAATCGCTCATCAGGAACTCAGAAGTTACGCCGGAATGGACCAATCCCTCGACAAGTAGAACGTGTTGACCGCGAATATCAGGTTCGTGGCTAAAGAAAATTTCCAGCGTTTCGTTCTGCCCATTCCCTGGGTGGGTTCGATAGCGAGGCTTGATGAATTGGCAAATCACGGGAATTTCGAGTACCCGCACCAAGTCGCTCATGAACATAAATCCATTCTCGAGAAGGGCCAGGGCGTGGACGGTTTGTCCAGCGTAGTCGTGCGAGATTTGCCGCGCCATCTCGCGCACTCGCCGCTGGATTTGATCGGCAGGGATTATGGTGCGAAGTTGGCCGGATTGGAGAGTTTGGTTCATTTTGTGGCGTTCAGAGATCGCTTCGCATCGGAAATTGTGGTGCCCAAACCAAGATTAGGCTCTGTCGGCCGAATCCCTGAACAATAACGCCGGTCCGCCCTCGCTGGCCCGGAACCGCGCGGGAGATGCGAGACCTCGCACCCATACTAGCTCGCCCGCGCTGACGACAACTGGCCACAGCTTTCGTTCGGATCCGGTTAAATGTTTCTCCTGCAATAGTTCCTTAACCTTCTTCGGAGCTTTCGTGTGCGCTGGCCAGAAACGGTCTCCCGCACGCCAATTTCGCACGATGAATTCTTTGTCCAGTAAAGCGGGGTCGAGCAATTGGTCAGGATTATAGCTTTCGGAGGAGCTATCAAGTATGGAAATCGCTTCGAGCGTGATGCCTGCCTCACGCAGTATGATGCGGCCGGGTACATGAAGGCGATACTCGTAGTCTGTGGGAACACTGGGCGCACCAATTAAATCGGGCGGAATGAATTGCAGGCGATCCCCCTGGCGAAGCGCTTCCCAGCCTTCAGGTAATTCTAACCGTCTCAGTTCTCTCGATTTGGCATTGGCCAGTTCGACAATTTGCTCGATGTGCTTGAATTCCAAACTCAGATTCGGTTGCGCATTTCGGCCCCAATGATGCAGTACTCGTCGCTGAATGCTTAACGGCTGGACGTTAAATAATTTCAGATCGAGACAAGAGATCAGAACGTCTTGAGGATCCCGCCGAAGCATATGCTCGGTTAGCTCGGCGCACCGTTCTTCCCAAAATTCTTCTTCAGCTCGAGCAATTGCTGAAAACTCATCCAGGCGCTCCGCTACTGCCGGATTGAACTCGCGCTCAAGTAGCGGCATCAGTACGTGACGAATTCGATTTCGTGTGTGATGGAGTTCGTTATTTGTGGCATCTTGTTTCCAAGGTTGCCCAAGCTCGGTCAAAAAGCTTTCCAGTTCGCCATGGTGCACTCCAAGGAGAGGCCGAACGACTGTGCCGCAGATTTGCCCGGCGTTCTTGATCAAAAGCTTCGGCTGAATGCTGCCGAATCCCCGCAGCCCTGTGCCACGAATCAAACGCATTAGAACGGTTTCCGCCTGGTCGTCCAAGGTGTGGCCGGTCGCGATGCGGTTCACACCACCAGTATTGAGCAAGCCATTGAAGTATTTGTAGCGTACTTCGCGGGCAGCAGTTTCAACGCTGAGCCCGTTTTCTTTCGCGTGTGCAGGAACGTTGCACGTTGTGCAATGGAACTCAAGCTGGTGCTTTGCCGCCAATGCAGAAACAAACTGCTCGTCAGCATCGGATTCAAGTCCCCGCAGTTGGTGATTGACGTGGACAATCGAGAGAACTACGCCCAAATCCTGGCGCAGTTCGAGCAATAAACGCAGCAAAGCAACAGAATCCGCGCCTCCGGAAACAGCTACCCCGACACGGTCTCCCGGCTTCAAAAGATCGTGCTTTTGGATGTAGCTCAGAACGGCCTGAGGCAGCTTGTGCACGGGCATATAGTACAACTTGCAAAGGCGATCATCAGTGAGTCCGGATCATCCGAACAGCTTGTTTACCTCTGCATGGGATGGCGCATCTTCAAGGCTGCGGTAGGTGCCTGCGGTTTTTAGCTCCTGCGCTACCTTTCGCAACAAGCCTAATGTAGCTCTCATGGGTGCCGATCCAAGACTCACACGCGCCACTCCCAATTTTCCCAGCTCAGGTACGGAGGGAGACCCCGGTCCAGCAAGAATATTCAGCGGGCAACGCAGTTCGCCAACAAGACGCTGAATGGTTTCTGTATCCCGCAACCCAGGTACAAATACACAATCCGCGCCCGCATCACGAAAGGCGTTTAAGCGGTGCAAAGTTTCGTTGTAACGTTTCTCTGGAGGTCCCACTTGCAATAAGTAAGTGTCGGTGCGAGCGTTCAAAATGATTGATACTTTCGATGAAATTGCTTCTTCGCGCACCGCCGCAATTTTTTCCAACTGCAAAGCCAATGGCACAAGTGGATTACGCGGATCGTTCGTTGCATCTTCGAGATTCATGCCAACGGCTCCTGCAGCAATCGCTCCTCGCGCGGTTATTGCCGCATCTTCGGGGCGATCACCGTATCCTGCTTCGACGTCAGCTGTTACCGGGATCTTCACTGCGGATGCGATCCGAGCTACAACTTCCAACATTTCCTCGCGTGCGATTTTTTGCCCATCTGGATAGCCCAGAGTAAAAGCTATTCCTGCACTGGTGGTCGCGATGGCGTCAAAACCCGCCTCCTCAATGACACGGGCAGTGGCTACATCCCACGCGTTTGGCAGGACGAGAATCTTTGAGCCGTGGTGAAACGATTTAAAAGCTTGTG
>JAOAPG010000147.1 GCA_025462785.1 Acidobacteriaceae bacterium | reverse complement strand
AATCGATAAGCGGCGTCCCCCTAACCCTGGTGAGAAATGCGGGCTAGGACAATTCGCAGCTTTCCATCGCGATGTTGAAGTCCAACCTCCTCGATTTGTTCCGTATCGATGAAGGCCTCGAAGTCGATAATTTGTGGATAGCTGCGACTAGCTTCCTCCCCAGACGCACGCAGGAAGGCCGCCGCGCCATCAGCGCAGATCGCATTACCAACAATCGTTTCGAGGGTGTTATCGACGTAGTAGCACGCTGAGCAAATCTCGACCGCTAGTATTAAGGCCTGGCGACCCGGATTTGCGCGAACAAAATCGACCGCCCGTTGCAGTGTGGGAAGCGCACCGGCACACCCTAGACCAATGACGGATGCTCTCTGCACGTTGTTCCTGAAGCCCATATGGCCGATGAGGCGACTGCCCACATCCGGACACACGTACCCTGTGCACGTGCAGACTGCAAGGAAATCCACATCCTGCACGGTAGTTCCGGCAGCCTTTACACAGTTCAGAATCGCTCGGCAACCTGTTTTCATGGCGCCGCGCAGATAGCGCTGATTCAGTTGATCAGAGCTTTCCTGGCGATTTGGAACACCTTCGAAATAAAAATGGCGATAATCAATATCGCTGTTTAGGAAGATCTTCCGAATGCGCTCACCCTGGTAACCCGCAGCCTGAAAGCTTTGCTCTTGGGTGAGCCTAACTGATGGGTTCGCTGTTCCGATACCGAGAATGCGAGGATGGTTCATTGGTCCCCAGCCAATTCATGCGAGGCGTCAGTCTTACCCTCGCGAGGCATAGCATCAAGGTCCGCGCCGAACTGTGATCTTATCCCGCATGTCGCAGCATCAAGTTCAGCTTTAGCCCGCGCGACGGGTCCCAGCATTGCTTGCAGCCGCTTCGGTCCCAATACCACGAGCGCAAGCATAAGGATGAAGAGCAATTCCATGCCAAAACCCACGATTCACCCCTCGATTAGGCTTCGATCGCTGGCAATGGTGTTCGTTGTGCTGGTGGGCTTCTCTTCCTCAGCTTTCATAGCCGACTTGAAGCCGCGAATACCATCCCCGATCCCTTTGCCCAGCTCTGGAAGCTTTTTGGGGCCGAACACGAGCAGCGCAATTCCGAAAATCACCAGTAGATGCGTCGGTTGAAACAGTCCTTCAAACATACGGGCTCCTTAGATCACGTGAAACTTAAAACGGCGTTAGTAAAAATGCAGGCGCGGTAACCGGTTTCCTGATACAGCGCCTGCCGAGCAGCAGGAGAGCTTGCGAGAATCAAAAGCCCCGTCGTACCGAATCAGCCTCGATAGCGAGCCGGTTAACTACGCTAAAGAACGCTGGCGATTGTCCAAGGAACAAGAGGTCATCCGTAAAGGCCTTGACAGTGGCGACTGCTCCTCCGTTGTGGGTCGAGGTTGGTCGGATTACGGAGCACGGAGGCAGACTCTTGCTGATAAATTCGCACGGCTCAGGCAGGATCAGGTTTGTCTGATCGAGCTCTGAGTTGCGCGCATTGAGATCCGGGAATGTCAGACCAGTTTCTGGATCAGTCACACCGGCCAACGGCTGTGCCACCGCATTGCCCGCCTTGTCATGCCAAAGCCCGAAGTGGTCGATCTCCACTCCACCAATGCTCACCAGAATTCGCAGGACTTCAGGGTCGGTCGCTTTGAAGGCCAGCGTAGGATAGAGGCTTGCCCCACCCTGCTCGATAAATGCAAAGTGAAATCCCGCGGTGTTTGCAATCGCTTGCATGCGAGCTTCTTGCGGCGTCGCAGGCGGAACAGGTTGTGTTTGATTGGGAGGTGTATCGTTGTCATTTAGTGGTATGGCGGGTTGGTTCGCAATTGTAAAAGGTCCCTTGAACTTCACCCCGAAATCAGTGTTCTTTGCGCTGCGGTACCGTGTATACCAACTAAGGTCGACGTTGAGCTTCAGCAGGTTGGTCAGCCTTCCGACATTCTTGGCGCCCATTGCTTGACTGCTGGGCAAAGTGCGGAAGGCATCCAGATCTACTGGCGCTTCCCCTTTGGCGATCAAGTACGCATTTAGGAAAGCCGCATGGCTCAATTCATCGTCGGTGTTGTCAGCGACGTATTGCGGCATGTCACCGTCAAGGTTACTGAGCGCGGCTATGTAGGCGGGATTGCCTCCTTGGACTCCTCCGAGTTCGTTATATTGTTGCCACAGATCGGCCTCTATGAGTTCTACTGCCGCCGCGAAACGGAGGAGCTCAGCGTCGCCTTTGGAAAGCTTGCCCGTGCTCGGCTTAGACTGAGCGTTGGCCTCGGTCGCCAATAGCGCGCCCGCCGATAGCGCTGCGCTGGCAATCCCAAGCCCCTTGAGAAATGAACGTCTCTTGACCACACCTTCCCAATGACGTTGAACGATTTCTTCCGTTGAAGAGTTGTTTGTTTCAGATGAGGTCGCCTCGGATACCACAGCAGATGGGGAATTCTGTTCCTTCATGGTTTATGCTCCAGTTTCGTCTTGCTTTAAAGTTTGTCCCGCACTGTATGAAACTGCGTCAGTGGAGCGATATTCCTTAATTCCAAAAATATTTCTCATGACAAATGCGCAAGGGCGCAGTACTTAGCGGAATGGTGCCAGATACCATGCGCAGTACGTTCCCACACCACTGAGCAAAACAATCATCCAAAGCACCAGCTCGGTGCGCATCCACCACGTCCAGTCTTTGAACCGCAGCCACCCTGGAAGAACGTTCGTGCCCGCTACGATGACGATATAGAGGCCGAGGAGCTCAGCCGTCATCCCTAGAACCGCGTGAATTGTCGCCGCCTCGTAGTACCACTTATGAAGAACCTTAGACAGCGCTGGCTTCACTTGTTGGTGGAACGATGGCCCCATCACCAGCGCGATCATCAGCAAGTTGAGAAGCAGCACCGTCGTTTGGCAGACACCGTGAGCTCGGTAGCGTTTTTGTTTCGCGAGACGAGCACCCGCGATTAAGGCTGTTCCCATGATGAGCTGCACGACGAGGTTGAGATCTGCCCCAAAGGTAGCGTCGGTGCCCAGAAAACCCTTTGTCGGAAAGAAAGACAACACCACTAATCATCCACTCCACCCACAGATTGTGATTCTCAATAGCCGGCAAACTCTTCCGTCCGAATATCGTCTTCATCTATGCCCACCTCACCGAGCATCCGGCGTGTTGCCGCGACCATCGTTGGCGGCCCGGCTATGTAATAGATCGGGCCTCGCAAGATTCCCACGCGTGTAAGAAGCATTTCCGAGCTGATGTGTCCGGTCTTCCCCTTCCAACCTCGGTAATTCTTATCTGTGCGCGTGAGGATCGGAACAAAGCGGAACCTTGGATTTGCACGCTCTAAGTTCCAGAGCGCATCCATGAACGCGGCATCCTCCAGATAGCGGTTTGCATAGAACAGAACGATAGGATGGCGAAGCTTCTCCTCTGTTGCGTAAGAGAGCATGCTCAGGAATGGCGCGATCCCGATCCCGCCGGCGAGGAAGACAGCTGGCCTAGCCGTGTTGTTATGGAGGTTGAAGGAGCCCATCGGGCCTTCAATCCTGGCCTGGGTACCGATTGGCAGGACGGACATAGCCTGCTTAAAAACGCTCTTTCGCATGCGGGTCGTGACTATAAGCTCTTCGTCTAGCGGGGAGTTTGCGATTGAGAAGGTATGAGTCAGTCCGTCAGACGGTGCAGCCTGGGAACCCGGTAGAGTCAGCTCAATGTATTGCCCGGCGTTGAATGCGAAGTCCTTTGGTTTTTCAAACTGAAATGCCATTGTGCCCTCGGCAACTTCTGTTCGACTTAACAGCGAGCTTTGATAACCAATCATCTGGATCATCCCTCTCTCGACATGGATAACGAGTAGGACTGCGATTTATTCCACAGATCTGAGAAATTAAAAATCTGCAATGAAGCGGGCAGGCCCGTCGTCGCGCTGGTTCGGTTCACTTACTTGTATATGTAGTGGCTGCCTTAGGAAGGACCATGGCAAGAACCCACCGGAGTGCGCTCTTGCCATGGCTGTGGGAGAGTTAGTTGACGGTGATCGTTACGGGCGAGGTATGGCTTAGAGTCCCGGATGTACCCGTTACCATAACGGTAGTCTGAGATGCGGGCGTTTGGCCTTTTGCAGTGCTACCACCGCCGCAACCTAGAGCAACCATCGAAATGAGAAGCAGCAATCCCAGTGCGCTCATCGATACAATGCTCTTCCGCGAAAGCGGCTTCCGTCTGCGCTTTTTAAGCAAGGTTCCGAACAGGCCTAGCCCGGGGAGCAGGGAGCCGACCCCAATCAAGCCATAGCCCTGAACTGGCGGGGTTGCGGCTGCAGAGACGGTCAATGTGGAAGACGCCGCGCTCGATCCGGGAGTGATTGTCGTTGGGCTCAAAGCACAGGTCAAACCAGCGGGCGAAGTGCAGGAAAGCGTTATCTGGCCATTGAATCCCCCTACCGCGCTGGCGCCAATCATTAGGTTGGCCGAAGCTCCTGACATGACGGTGATGCTTTGGGCCGAAAGACTCAAAGTGAAGTCTGGGCTGCCCACCGCGGCCGCAGGCAGAACGCTGGAGAAGACACTGGTAGCGGAATTATCCAAGGCTACCGTTGCTGTGTTGCTTGCGCCAGTCCAGCTTGCGATGAGCCCATCTTCGGTATCAAAAATGAATTGTCCGCCGCCGAAGGAGCTGCCACTGCTGTTCGCAACGGTGCCAGTCGGGCAACCAGGACTGCAGTTACCGTTAGGATTGCTTGTGGCGCCGGGCATGGTCACTACGAGACCAGTATCCTTGTTGCCCAGGTTGTCGTAGAGTGTCGAGGTTCCGCTGTTATTGTTGGCGATCCAAAAGTCTTGCCCGGGGACAAAAGAAATTCCCCACGGGTTCAATAGTTGAGGATCTGTAGTTTTGGCTACTCCTGCAGTATTGGAGACCAGGTTGGTCTCGGAATAGCCGGCCTGCTGGGCCCATAGCCCTGAAGGAATCGCCGATGTCATGAGTAGCGCGAATAACAAAAATACTTTTTCCAAGTTGCCTCCCCTTTTACTTTCGTGATTTGTGACTTTGAGCCGGCTATCCTTTTCCACCGCGAAGCGATCAGTTGCCTGCTAATTTTTCTTATCTTACGTTGTGATTTATTCGTGATTGATCCAGGGCCGGCACGCTTCTTCCACAAGGATGTCCTCAGCCTCGTTTATCAACTGCTTTCACAACGTATGTAGGTTAGACACTGGGGAGCAGGCCGAGATGCGGGCTGGATGTCATTAGATTGTTAAGTGTTTTTGAGGTGGTTTATGAACGCGAAGTCGAAACAGGACTGGAAGTTGTCGTGCGGCGTATAGCGGAGAGTACTGCGTTGTACATGTCAGGCTGAATCATGCATCGGGTTCACACTCGCCATGCTCATTCCCGATGTTGTGCGCGATGCATGTGTGGGATTCGGCAACACTAATCAAATATGTCTGAGACGTCGAATGATTCAAACACTCGGCAACAAGGCCGAGAATCCGACCTGTACTCCTATGTAGAGGAACTGCCTGCGCCCGCGCAGACCCCGTTTGCTTGCTGAAATACATGTTCAGCCGTTCGCGAAGTTGCAAACGAGCTCGCCATAGCCGTGCCTTTACAGCGGAATGGCTCAAATTCAGAGCCTCTGCAGTCCATTTAGTGGAGAGGCCCTCGATATCTCGTAGCACGAAAACTGCTCGCAAGATCGGCCGCAGCTCGTTGAAGGTCTTAGCTAAAATGTCTCGCAGTTCAGACGCCCAGTAGAGCTGTTCAGGATTAGGAGCCCAATCAATGACTTCGATGGGGAGCACTTGTCCATCCGCCGCAAAATCCTCATCGAGTGAGTCCTCTCTTATTGTGCGTTGCTTCCGCAGTTTCATCAGCGACTGGTTCACAGTGATGCGAATCAGCCAGGTTGAGAATTGGGAATCCTCCCGGAATTGCCCCAGGTTCTGGAATGCCTTCAAGAATGCTTCTTGAACCGCGTCTTGGGATTCTTCCCTGTTATGCGTGATGCCTTGAGCAATTCGAAGAAGTATGCGATCGTATCGCTTCACGAGTTGCTCGAAAGCAGCAACATCCCCGTCCTTGCTGGCATGGACAAGATCCAGGTCATCACTTGACACCGTCATCACTTCGAATTGTGCCGAGTCTGCAACCATATTCACACGCTTTCGAGAGCAACCGTCCGTAAAAGCAATGATTGCTATGTGGAATGGAAATCCGTTTCTCTTGCCATGCCATCTAGAACTCCGAGTCTCACTGCACCATAATCTGGCCCGTCATCTTAGGATGGACCGAACAGTAGTACGAATAAGTTCCTGCCTTGGTGAACGTGAACGAGAACTTTTCGTCCGTATCCCGCACCTTAGACTTGAACACACCGTCTGTACTAACTACTGTGTGAGGGATGTCATCACGGTTCGTCCAAGTCACTGTCGCTCCAACTGGTACCTTGACTGTCTGTGGCCCAAAACTGAAGTTATCAATTTTCACCTCCGCGTTAGCCGCGGACGGCTGATTATTCGCGTTCACCTTCGGTGATCCCGCTAACAGCAGCAGCACCGCTACAATTACCGGTACTGCCAAACTTGCAAACCACAAATTGTTCTTCCTCATTGTTCTGTTTCCTTTCCGCATTGATGTTTTTGCTTGATCTTCTTTGTTCAACTGGAGCTTGGCGATCAGTTAAGGTCAACTACGACTAAGGCCGCCTGCATCTCCTGAAGCAGAAGACCCCGACATACCCAGTGGCAAATCGACGACTGCGAGACT
>JAOAPG010000116.1 GCA_025462785.1 Acidobacteriaceae bacterium | reverse complement strand
CGCATCCGCGACGCCCACCCGGCCCTACTGGCACCGGGACAATCCGGAAACGGACAGTGTTTATACCATCGACAATCCGCGTGAGGCGACACTTCCCTTCTCGCTGCCGCCGTTCACAGCAAAGATCGACTATTCAATTGCGAATGGAAATGGCAAGTCTCGCGGCGAAACTTCGGCTCTCTTGCTTGTGCCTTTTGTCGAGGACATGGGCACGGAACGAAAGCGTCCTCTAGTACTAGCGCCGGCGTTCTCGGTGATGCTGGAACCAGGAGAACAAGTAATTCCACTGCAGGACGGTTCAGCAACAACCGTTCGTGTAGCTGTGAAAAGCGGCGTTCCAGAAGCCAGCAACGGAGTTCTTCATCTTGAAGCACCTGCGGGCTGGCGAGTCGAACCCAGCAGTTTGCCGGTAGAACTCAACCAGCGCAACGACGAAAAAGACTTTGAGTTTAAAGTTCTGCCGGCGAGTTTAAAAGAAGGACAAGCTAAAATCCGCGCAGTTCTCGATGCCGGCGGAAAAAGTTACAGCGAGGGCTACTCGCTGGTCACACGAGACGATCTGAATTCCTCCTATTACTATCAACCGGCTACGCAGCGCGTGAGTATTGTCGACGTACAAGTTCCCAAGGATCTCAAGGTCGCCTACATCATCGGAGCCGGCGACAATATTCCCACAGTCCTGAAACAGATTGGGATGAAAGTCACCCTGCTCCCTGCCGAAAAACTCGCGACCGGGGACTTACAACAGTACGGCACGATCGTCCTTGGCATCCGCGCTTACGACACACAGAAAGATGTAGTCGCGAATAATAAACGCCTGCTGGATTATGTTTCCGCTGGTGGAACATTGGTCGTGCAGTACAACGCGGGAGTTGGAGATTTTAACAGCGAGCATCTCACCCCATATCCTGCACAGCTGAGCCGGGCCAGAGTTTCGGTTGAAGAGGCTCCGGTAGACATTCTCGCCTCCGACGACGGCGTATTCCATTTCCCCAACCAAATCACTCAGCGCGATTTTGACGGTTGGGTTCAAGAGCGCGGCCTCTACTTCATGGATCAATGGGATGACCACTTCAAGCCCCTGCTGTCGTGTCATGATCCGGGAGAAGCTGCCCAAAAAGGTGGATTGCTGCGGGCGCAGTACGGAAAAGGCATTTACATCTATACGGGATACTCTTTTTTTAGACAGCTACCTGCCGGAGTTCCGGGGGCAATTCGGCTCTACGTGAATTTGCTCAGCGCGGGACACGAAAAGTAGTCGTTAGCCGTTGACCAGTGTTGCTCGGAAGTCCGCAAGCAAATGCACCCCTCAATCCAAGCCGGCGGGAACGAAGGTTCACCGCGATTAATCCGCGGAGTCGGTCTCGGCAGCGCCACAGCCCTGAACATGATCGACATGATCGGGGTGGGACCGTTCATCACCATTCCCTTGATCCTCAGCGCGATGGGCGGACCGCAAGCAATGCTGGGCTGGATCTTTGGCGCGCTCTTTGCTGTCTGCGATGGCTTGGTGTGGGCCGAACTGGGAGCGGCAATGCCCGGCTCCGGTGGCTCTTACCGTTACTTGCGCGAGATCTACGGACCACATCGTCTTGGGCGATTGATTTCTTTTCTCTTCATCTGGCAACTTTCATTCAGCGCACCGCTCTCGATTGCCTCTGGCTCAATTGGACTCGCAAGTTATGCCTCTTATCTGTGGCCGCGGTTGGAAAATCAATTCGTAGCGCGTAATTGGAGCATGCAAATCCCAGTTCTCGGCACGATGCAAGTACGCTGGATCGTTTCGGGAGCGACCTTTATTGCGATCGGGGTTGTTCTGCTCGTGGTGATACTTCTCTATCGCAAGATTACGAGCATCGGATGGATGTCCAAGCTGCTTTGGCTCGGAGTTATGGGTACGATCGGCTGGATCATTTTCGCAGGATTAACCCACTTCAATGCGAGCCAGGCGTTTAGCTTCCCGCCCGGAGCCTTTCATCTCTCCCATGGATTTTTTCTCGGCTTAGGATCGGCGATGCTCATCGCGACCTACGATTACTGGGGCTACTACAATGTGAGCTTTCTTGGTGATGAAGTAAAAGATCCAGAGAAGACAATTCCCCGCGCGCTCTTGCTATCTATTCTGATCGTAGCTTGTCTATATGTGGTGATGAACATCTGCATTCTGGGCGTAGTGCCATGGCAGGAAATCACAGGATCAGGGCAATCGAATCGGGGCTTGTACGTCATTTCGATTTTCATGGCAAGAGTTTATGGGCCATGGGCGGCGAAACTCGCGACCTGCCTGGTTATGTGGGCAGCATTCGCTTCCGTGTTTTCGCTTCTACTGGGGTATTCTCGCGTTCCTTACGCTGCGGCGCTCGATGGAAATTATTTCAGAGCGTTCGCGCGGGTCCACCCTCAGCACCGGTTTCCATATGTTTCACTCGTCGCGCTCGGCGGGACCGCGATGTTGTTTTGCTTCTTCTCGTTGGCGGATGTAATCGCTGCGCTCGTCGTGATCCGTATCACTCTGCAGTTTCTAATGCAGGCGATTGGATTAATTGTTCTTCGAATTCGGCGGCCTGATTTGCCTCGTCCTTTTCGCATGTGGCTCTATCCATTGCCGGCGCTAATCGCCATTCTGGGTTTCTTTTTCATATTGGTATATCGCGTCAATTCGCTCGCACAGATTCGTTATGCGCTGGTTATAGTCTTAACCGGCACAGTTATCTTTATGGCCCGCAGCTGGCGCAATCGCGAGTGGCCATTTGGCAACGCAGTTCCTGTTCCAGCGGCAGAAGTTAGCAGTAGTTAATATGGCGGATTCATTCGACACAGTCTTGCCGAGAAAACCGTCGGAGCATCCTGATCGCTCCGCATGGGCTCCTCTGCGTGAACCGCTCTTCCGCTCGCTGTGGGTGGCTGCCGTCATCTCGTATACAGGCACCTGGATGCAGAACGTGGGCGCAGGCTGGATGATGACCCAGCTCACCATGTCCCCATTAATGGTCAGCCTGGTACAGGCGGCCACCATGTTGCCGGTATTCCTAGTGATTCTCCCAGCGGGAGCTCTCGCGGACATGGTTGACCGCCGGCGCTTTCTGCTGATGACACAGGCATGGATGGTATTGGCGGCAGGAACACTTGGCGTTTTGAGCCTGACTCACCACGTCACGCCGTGGATCCTTTTGCTGCTGACTTTTATTTTGGGATTGGGATCGGTAATGAACGATCCAGCGTGGCAAGCGATTACCCCCGAGGTGGTTTCGGGAGAATGCCACGCTCCCGCTGTAGCTCTGAACTCCGTAGGATTCAATGTTGCCCGCGCCGTCGGGCCAGCGCTGGGCGGACTCGTGATCGCCGCGGCGGGATCGGGAGTTGCCTTTCTGCTCAATGCGGCGTCGTTTTTTGGAGTGATCCTCTTTTTGTATCGCTGGAAACGCATGCCATTGGAACGAGTTGAGACTGGAAGAATCAGAGACGCAATTCGCACGGGACTTCGTTATGGCTGGAAAACCCCTCTCGTCCGCTGCGTGCTGATTCGTACTTTGGCCTTCAGTTTGGCAGCGAGTTCCCTGCTTGCTCTGCTTCCCATTCTCGCGAGTCCCTACGGAGCAAGTGGCTATGGACTCTTACTCGGATCTTTTGGACTCGGCGCATTGGCGGGAGCTGCTGTGTTGCCGCGCTTCCGCAGCCGATTTTCGGTCGACGGCGTGGTGGTATTCGCAATCATTGTATTCGCTGTAATGACATTTGCCGCAGGGCGCGTGCAAGCATTTGGTTGGCTAAGTCTGGTACTCTTCGCAAGCGGGACAGCATGGATTGCCATTCTTGCCTGCTTGAATGTTGCGGCGCAAACCATGTCTCCATCCTGGCTGCGAGCGCGGTCGCTTTCCATGTATTTGCTCGTTTTGCAGGGGGGCATGGCGATTGGCAGCGCGGCTTGGGGTTCTCTGGCAAATAAATTCGGAGTTCCTACCGCACTGCTCGGTTCGGCAGTAGCACTCAGCGCGGGGTTAGTTACCGTGAGGCGATATCCGCTGACGTCTCATGAGCTGCAATTTTCACCTTCGGTAGTTCGAGACTAGCTGTCTTCGCAAGATGCCACAGCTTGAATCCTCGAAGGGTTACGAATCACAAAACACGTATTCACATTCTCGTACTGGAGGCGACAACGAATGAAGATGATGAAAAGTCTGTTTGGAGTTTCTATTATTTTTGCGTGTAGCGTCGTGATGCTGGCTCAGGCCGGCAAGCCAAATGAGCATCAGACAATCGCACAGGTCTATGACCACGCGGTTACGAACCTTGAGAAGGAATTTGTTCCAGCGGCAGAGGCAATGCCAGAGGACAAATATTCCTTTGCCCCAACGAACGGCGAGTTCAAGGGTGTACGGACGTTCGAGCTGCAGGTAAAACACGTAGCGGCCGTAAACTACATCCTCGGGGCGGCAATCCTGGGAGAAAAGATTCCGGTTGATGTAGGCGGCGAGAACGGCCCCGATTCACTCAAGTCCAAGGCAGAAATAATCAAGTTCTTGAATGACTCGTTCGCATATCTTCACAAGTCTGTAAACACCCTCAACGGAAAGAACCTGGTGGACACGATCAAAAGTCCCTTTGGCGACGGAACAACCACTCGGTTGGGAATGGCGAGTCTGGCCCTCGCTCATCCCATGGATCACTATGGGCAAATGGTGGAGTATCTGCGGATGAACGGCATAATACCGCCCGCTAGCCGCTAGTATTCCTGTAGGATACTGTGATTAGACAATTTGGAGAGGACCGGTTACCGGTCCTTTTCATTTGGGGCGTACAGCCTGGCTATCCAAAAGAACTAGCACGGGAGTGCCATTTACCCCCGACCGCACCTGCACTAAATTTGGTCACTCCCTCCAAAACCTTCCTCCCCGAAGTTGCATCTGAAGCCAGTGAAAAGAAGGCAAAATACTGTGAAACGCTCTACCGTGATTCGGGCTTCGTCCACCGCCGAGACGCAGCAGGAAATCAAAATCTTCATGAAAGCACTGAGTTCGTATCCTGCTCAATTCAGCCGACGCCCTGGCCTCACCTTTGAGCAATACGTGCGAGCGATTTCCGCCAAAACGTTGCCGAAAAGTAATTAACCTTTTAGCGACTCTTTCGCCTATTGTTTTTGATCGCTCCGCCCCCCCTGATCTTCGTCAAAATCAATTCTGGGGAAAGCTTTTCATCGCGCAGATAATCGCGTAATTTCGCCTTCACTCGACTAGGTCTTGCTTTTGGATCTATAAAGATCAGAACCGATGGACCCGCACCGCTAAGCACCGCACCTAAGATGCCAAAATTCCTCGGGACCTTTTGTAGGGCCGGCAGCAAGGGACAGAGTGGTGCGCGATAGGGCTGATGGATACGATCTTCCAGGGCAGAACTCAGCAAGTCCGGACGTCGTTGGACGAAAGCCGCGAGCAGCAACATTGCATTCTGAATATTCGTGACAGCATCAGCCCGGCTATATTTCTCGGGTAGAACGGAACGAGCTTTTTCCGTAGACAGCGCTTTATCGGGTAGTGCCAACAGCAGTGGCCATGTTCCTTTTGGATGAAAGCTCGCAACTTGGGCTTCTGTAGCAGAAGGCATTCGCGCGACAGCGAGTCCGCCCATCCAGCACGCAGCAGCATTGTCGGGATGATGTTCTCGACGCGACGCTTCCCCTATGATCTGACTATCGCTCCAAATTAGTTTTCCAAAGTGTACCGCCAAGGCGATGCCTGCCAATCGGGCTGCAGCGGATGAACCGCAACCTTTACCGATCGGAATTTGATTATCAATGCGGAGCGCCAAAGGTTGTACCGGCTTGTCTTCCGCTTCGAGAACCTCGCGATAGGTTGCAAGGATCAGATTGTTTTCAAGCTGCTCGCAGATATCGGCATTGCGACCGCGCGCGGAAATGGAAAAATGCTTGGCGACACGTGCTCGGAGCTTTAGAGACAGGTCGAGCGCAAGAGCCGCCGCATCAAAAGCTGGCCCCAGGTTTGCGGAAGTAGCGGGTAAAACGAGTTCGAGAGGTTGGGGTGGTTTAGAAGATTTCGCCATTTGGTCGAGAGAAAGTTTCAAACTTTCGCGGGCAAGGG
>JAOAPG010000100.1 GCA_025462785.1 Acidobacteriaceae bacterium | reverse complement strand
GATATGCGTAAATGGATGAGCGACCGTCTAAAGCGGCGCAAAAAGACTGCGGAAGAGGGTAAAGGCGAGGCTAAACCCGCTCCCTTGCAGCCTGCGTATTTCGACAAAGACACAACCACCGCGAAGTCCTCCGGTCCCGATTCCAAAGAAGTTAATTTTCCCGACGAAGTAAAAATGGAGCGCAAGGCAGACCGTGCCGAGCAACGTCACGCCGAAGCACATCACACTGAGCCGCCGACGCCCAAAGCTGAAGGTGCGCACACCGAGCGTCCGGATTCCCATGCAGACTCGGCTCACTTCGAGCGGGATGCACCATCAGAGGCCGAAGCCGGCGAGGAGACACCGAGTGAGCAGACAGACAATGGGTTGAGCCAGGGGAGTGACAGCTCTGATCTGCAACGCCGCCGTCGTCGTAGAGGACGTGGTGGTCGAGGACGCGGCCGAAACGCCGCAGCCCATCCGGTGGTACCTTCGGCTCCAGGCGCTGAGCTGCCCCGGCCCGAACAGGCTGATCGAGTTCAACATCTTCCTGCGCTGCCTTCCGCGACAACTCCTGCCGTTTCGAACGGAGAGGCTGGAGCTCCGCGCGCTTCGAAAGGTATTGTGGTGTTAGCGATTGGATTGCCGGGATCAGGTAAAAGTTCATGGTTCAAGCGCCATCAAATTAGTCCACTTTCGAGCGACCTGCTGCGGGCTCTACTGTTCGATGATCCGACCGAACAGCGCTTTCAAGATCTAGTTTTTTCGAATTTGCGATCCATGCTTAAGGCTCGGCTGATTGCGCGTCGTCCCATGAATTATGTGGACGCGACAAATCTTACGCCTCACGAGCGCAATGGCTGGATCAAACTGGCCAAAGACTATGGATATGAAGTGCAAGCTGTATTCTTCGACGTCCCGCTAGAAACTTGCCTTGAGCGAAATCACAAGCGCCAACGAGTAGTGTCGGACGACGTGATGAAGCGCATGTCAGGAAAAATGAAAGCCCCGACCTTTGAAGAGGGTTTCTCCAAAATCACAGTCGTACGCGTAAAGCCGAAAGAATAAAGCAAGGTTGTGCGGGGCGGACACTCTTGTTCGCCGCCTTTGACTTTAGGATTTGACTTAAACTTTGGCCATCTATTCTTTTATCCCTTCAAGTGCGGCAATAGTTCTTTGAAAGCCTGCGACCCAGATGACTTCATCAACTCATAAACCATCGTCTCAGTTGATGAAATGATCGCTCCTGCCGCAGCCATTCGATTGAGTCCAATTTTCCAATTCCATTCTGTTCGCGAGCTCACCGCGTCCGAAGCTACGTGCACCATATAACCTTCTCGCAACGCTCCCAACGCGGTCTGCATTACGCAGATGTGACTCTCCATTCCGCAGAGCAGCACTGTCGTTCGATTGCCTCGCAGCCGCTTCAGCATGGAGCAAAATGCATCGCTGCCGAAGCAGGAAAACGTTTGTTTGTCGATAGGCTCGGTTTCAGGAAGCAGGGAAGCGATTTCCGGGACAGTGCTGCCGAGTCCCTTGGCATATTGAGTAGTGGCAAGCACCGGAATTTTGAGAATGCCTGCGGCACGGATTAACAATTGGGAGTTCTTAACCAACTGTTCTTTCTGGAAAATAGGTGGCAGCAGACGTTCTTGGATATCGACAACTAGAAGCGCACAATGATTGGCATCCAGCGAACGGCGAGCCATCTCAGCAGTGTCGCTTGAAAGCGGGGTTATATTCCCGAGCGCAGTGATCATAAGAGCTCCTTATTGACCGTATCCAGCATAGCCCATAAAATCGATGCAGCGGTCAGGTGAGAGACGTTGCTTCAGCGAAGAGTCGCTGCCGCTTCCAACCGCATACTGCCCCCTCGTTCAATGGCAGGACAGCAGATTCTGGATCTGCTTATCGGGGTTCGAGTCCCTGGGGGGCAGCCAAAATTACATTCCCTTCCGTTTTGCTATTCCCGCGCATTTTTAAGAACGTTGATGTTGGCCCAATGTGAGCTCCCAACGCGTTCTTTCGACCAATGTTTCCTTAAGTATTTCTTAATCTGCTACATGCCGATTTTGTTACGAATTCGGAACAGAATCAATAATTGTATCCGGAGTTTTGGGTTCGTCTTTGGAAGGTAAATTCTCTCTTAGATTGAGTGAACCCTACTTCCCATGAGGAACCCTAATGAAAAAGCTGCTCCAAGTACTCGTACTTAGCGCAACAGTTGCGTTCAGTTTGGCTGCATTCGCGGATCAACCGGGTCCGTGGCCCACGATAGCAGTTGCGGATCAACCGGGTCCGTGGCCCACGTTCGGAGTAGCATTCGCGGATCAGCCGGGTCCGTGGCCCACGATAGCCGTTGCCGATCAACCGGGTCCGTGGCCTACGATATCAGCTGCCGATCAACCGGGTCCGTGGCCTACGATATCAGCTGCCGATCAGCCTGGTCCATGGCCTACCGTCAACGGGTGAGCGACAGAGTACGAGGAACATCTTAGCGCTTTGGTGGACTGGGCGAGAGGCTCCTGATATTCTGCCCTCGTTCAGTCCATTATGTTACGCACCGTAATTTATGTGCTTTGGCTCGCGGCATTCGTGGTCGAATGTGTAATTGCGCGCCAATTGTTAATTCGCCGTCTCTTCAAGGAATATCCGCTCTTCTTAGCCTACGTCATCGAACACATCGTCAGCTTTATTTGTCTGTTTTTTTGCTTCCACTTCGGCAGCCGTGTCGCTTACCGACATCTGTACATGGGGTGGGAAGCAGTAGACGTCGTTTTGAAACTCGGCATAATCGCGGAACTTTTCGCGCACGTTTTTGCTTCCTACAAAGCAATCCACCATTTAGGAACTACGATTGTAAGAATCGCAAGTGTCATTCTCGTTTTGTGCGCTACAGTAGTCGCGTTATTGAGCAACATCGCCGACCCTAATAACTTCCTCTCCAAATTCTTCGCTATGGAACGAAGCGTTGAAATTGTGCAGGGAGGTTTGCTATTCCTACTTTTTGCTTTGTGCTATGTCCTGGCATTGGAGTGGAAGCAGCCCTCGTTAGGTATTGCTTTCGGGCTTTGCATCATAACTAGCGTTAACTTAGCCATGTTCACGCTCCGTGCCGAATTCGGAAGCTCAAGTAACCAGATTTTCTCGCTTGTGTCGAACGTAGGATATGATCTGGGCGCGGTAACCTGGCTGCTGACCCTCTACCCTCAACGTGATAAAGGCCATTCAGTTGCCGGAACAATGCCTGAGTTGGATGTGTCGTCCTGGAATCGGACACTATTGGAGTTACTACGAAAATGATGATTCTGATTGTTGTTCTAGCCGCCTTCGCTCTCCTTTCACTCGCGTTCTGGACCGTACTGAGGAATTCGTCGACCGTTCTCGCCGTCGCGGATTCGAAGTCAGTCACGGAGCCGCTGGTTGACATTGCTGCTTTTCGCAATCTCGTGGATCCGGCGGAAGAGGAATTTCTCAGAAACAACTTGACTCCTCAGCTTTTTCGCACCATCCAGCGCGAACGCATGCTGGCTGCCGTTGAATACGTCCAGTGTGCAGCTGGACAAGCCAGGATGTTGGTTCAATTAGTGGAGAGCACTCGCGACGAACAGACCGGCGAGCTCCCACATATCAGCGAAGAACTCGTCACGGCAGCTATTCGCTTGAGGGCGCTTTCGATACTCGTGCTATTTGCGCTCTACCTGAGAGTTGCGTTCCCGGGCGTGCGGATATCGTTCGTTCAAGTTCCCGCCATGTACGAAAACGTTATGGGACTGGGAAAGCTGGCAAACTTGAAGCGACCTGTCTCGCGTGCGCTTACAGCCGCCGGATAGTTTCTTATTCCTCTCAGTTTTGTATTCTTATTTGGAGGAAAGACGGCAAAGCTAAGACCAAAATCCCATGCTTTGGACGCGGTTTGTTCTGCTGTGAACTCAGTGACCCCTGTGGTCTATTTCTCAAAATCATGCAGGCCTCTGGGAATTGTCCCAAATTGGGAACTCAAGCAAACAAACTACTTTATACGTTCATGTACGTACAAAATGTTCCAGTGGGAACACTTCTCAATCGCACTTTCGAATCTGCACGTATATTTCACTGAACATCGCGCCAGTCGAGGATGACCTTACCCGACTTTCCTGAGCGCATCGCTTCAAAGCCTTGCTCATAATCGCGATATGGCAAGCGATGTGTGATGACCGGCGAAATATTGAGTCCTGACTCCAGCATCACCGTCATTTTGTACCAGGTCTCGTACATCTCTCGGCCGTAAATTCCTTTGATGGTCAGCATGCTGAAGATCACTTGGCGCCAATCGATGGCCATCTCTCCCGACGGAATTCCGAGCATTGCTATCTTCCCACCGTGGCTCATGTTGGCGAGCATGTCGCGAAATGCAGCGGCAATTCCTGACATCTCAAGCCCTACGTCGAAGCCTTCGTGCATGCCAAGTTTCTTTTGCACTTCTTTGAGCGGAGTTTGTTTCGGATTTACGGCCAACGTGACGCCAACTTTCTCCGCCAACTTCAATCGATAGTCATTCACGTCTGTAATCACAACGTGGCGAGCTCCTGCATGACGCGCCACAGCCGCAGCCATGATTCCAATCGGCCCGGCTCCGGTCACCAGTACATCTTCGCCAAGCACTGGGAACGACAGCGCTGTATGCACCGCGTTACCAAACGGATCAAAGATTGCTGCAATTTCGATGGGAACATTCGGATTGTGCCGCCAGATATTGCTCATCGGTAGCACGATGTACTCCGCGAAGGCTCCGGCGCGGTTCACACCGACTCCTTGCGTATGCGCGCAGAGATGGCGGCGGCCTGCGAGACAATTACGGCATCGTCCGCAGACCACGTGACACTCGCCGCTGACGAGCTCTCAAATGTGGAAGTCGGTTACATTCGATCCAACTTCTACAACCTTGCCAACGAATTCGTGGCCGATCACCAGCGGCACAGGGATAGTCGATTTCGCCCAATCGTCCCACTCGTAAATATGAAGATCGGTGCCGCAAATTCCGGTGAGAAGAACCTGAATCTTGACGTCATTGATGCCAATTTCTGGTTCGGGTACGTCTTCGAGCCACAGACCGCGTTCAGCGCGGCTCTTTACGAGTGCCTTCATTCTGGAATGCCTCCAAATTGCTGTCGAGCTTTTTGATTTTAAGCCGAGCAAGTATTTCGTGCTTGAAGCGCCGAAGCGAGGCGCCAGCGTCACTAATCGCACCGTTATTGTTCGCAAATCCATCATGCCTTCTATGGGTACAACATATTTGTGAGTTTTTGATTTATGCTATGGATCGTTTGATCTGGAGGCTTCCCCCTTTGATCCGATTGCGTTGGGCCCTGTTTTGCCTGCTTCTCTTCCTTTCCATTCTCACATTTCGAAGTCCAAGCAAAGCGCAGCAATTTCCGGAAAGTACATACCAGGAAATGCGATGGCGAATGATTGGTCCGTTTCGTGGTGGA
>JAOAPG010000083.1 GCA_025462785.1 Acidobacteriaceae bacterium | reverse complement strand
CCGGCCAGTCCCAGACGACGACGGTGGTGTTAGCCGTAGCGGCCAGCCAGCGGCCGGATGTTGAGAAAGCGATGGCCCCGCCCTGATAAGAATTGGAGACCTTGATGGCGTCCAGGGGATGCGCCTTGAGATCGAAGATTTGCAGGCTCTTTTCCGGGTTTGTGGTTGCGGCGACGAGCTTGTCTCCGTCGGGCGAGAAGGCCAGGGCATAGGCCGCGCTGACGGGACGCGTGGCTCTTTCGACGAACCGGCTCTCGCCCAGCAGTTTTCCGTCGAGATCCCAGATCCGCACCTCTTCGCGAGCGCTGCCGGTTGCGAAGTACATTCCCGATGGATGGATGGCAAGCGCGGTGACGCGACCGTCGTGCACCTTCAGATGACGCACCGACTTCTGTTGCGTATCGTAGATGTGGAGCGAGCCTCCCCCGTCGCCACAGAACAAGAATCGACTGTCGGGCGAAAAGGCGAGCACGCCCGCGCCGTAGCGAAAACCTGCGAACTGGTCCAGCTTCTGGCCGAAACGACTCCAGACAATGACTTCGTCCCCACCACTGGCGAAGTACATTCCGTTAGGCGCATAGGCAAGCCCTGTTGAATACTCCTTATGCCCGGGGAGGCTGGCGCCGAGCCGGCCGGTAATCGACCAAATTCGAACGAGGCGATCTGCAGAAAGAGTCACAATGAAGTTGCCATCTGGCGATGTGGAAACGTTCGTCATTGGCCCGCTCAATCCGCGCAGGGCGCGTTCGAACTCACCGTCAATTTTCCAAATCCCCAGCACTGGCGGATCAACATCGTCATCCGCGGTAATCAGCGTGCGTCCGTCGGGCGCGAGCGCGATCAGGTTAGACGAGCGGTGTTCTGCGGTTCCTACCGTGATCGTGCGCAATCGCTCGCCCGACCTCCGATAAATGTTGACGGCATTATCCAGGCGTCCACTGCTGACAAGATCTTCGCCGTCGGGCGTGAAGCGCAGGCAGTGCGTGAAGTGGGAGGGGAACTGGCCGAGCGGGTTACCCTGGAGATCCCATAACTTCGTCACGGGTTTCATCTTCGCGACGATGTCAGCAAAGAAGTTGGGCATTCCCGCCGTCGCCAAAGTCTTTCCGTCCGGACTAAGCGCGAGAGTCTGGATCGCGTAATCGTGACCTGGAACGGTTCGGACAAGCTTTCCTTCCTCTGTCCAGAAACGAAGCTTCCCATCTGCCAGGCCACCGATCAGCGGTCCATTGCGGGCAAAGAGCACGCTGTCGACTTCGGTGGTGTCGCCTTCTACTGGCAGCCGTGCCTCCGCTCCGCCCTCGAATCGATACAGCACCAGCCCCTTTGTGGTGCCGATGGCGACATGGCGATTGTCATCGGACAAACCGACCGCGGAGACAAACCCCTCCTTCATGGGAATGTCGGGAAATTTGTGGACTACGCGGCCATCGAGCGAAAGCAGGAAGACATTGCCGAGGCGCGAAGCTGCCAAGAGCAACTGACTGTCGTGCGAAAGGGCGAGATAGTTTACCCAGAAGCCCGTACGAATCGTGCGAATCAGAGTGCCTTCGGGAGACCACAGCTTGATGGTGGAATCTTTGCCCGCGCTCACGAAAAACTTGCCGTCACTTGCGTACTCAAGGCCCTGAATCTCCGCCGTGTGACCGCTTTGCACTGTGAATTCGACGGGAGCCGCGGGTGGGGGCGTGGGCTCTTGGCCCACTGCTCCGCCCCAAACGGGCAATGCCAGAAGGAAAATCGGAAGCAGAACAATCCGCAAGGTTCGCACCGCCCAGAGCTCACATGTCATCTTTTTCCTGCCCTGCAGGCAGGCTCTCCCGTGTCATTGCCATGTGGCCGAAAGCGGGTTCAGGGACGAGGCGAACGAGGATACCTCAGGGTTTGCCGGCCACTCTTTCATAACCGGATTGTCGCTACTGCCCTTCGGTGGTAGCGGCTACCACCCGCTGCGTGTCTTTCACTCTGTCGGCTTCCAACGGCTTCAACTTCTTGATTTCGTAGCTGCCCTGCTCGGGCGCAACTGAAACCAAGCGGCCATGCCCTTTCATGAAACCGGTTGCCAGTTCCACGCGGATGTAATAGTCCTGCGCACCCTTCAGGTCTACCTCGATGCCAGCCTGCTTGTCATTCGAGCGGAAGACGTGATTGCCGGGAGAAAGCTTGGCCACAAAAAACCTGCCATTCTCCATGCGCGCAAGCTCGGTTTCGTCACAGTACACCGAGGGTGCGAGTGCGCTTCCTACAAATTGCTTATAGCGATAGACATAAACGATGGCTTGGGAATCTTTACTCTGGGACGCAGAAGTGTTCTGTACGTGGGCTGCTACAGCATTTTCCTGCTGCGCGTTTGCAAATGAAGCCAGGAGAGCCAAGCATAGAAGCCCCTGCAAAATTGTCAATCTCATACGTACTACCTCCTTTGGTTCGAGACCTTGTGAATCCAACCAGCGCGTACGAGAGTCTTGCCCGCGCCCTACTGCCACTCATAGGTGATGCTAAAAAGTACCAGTGAAGACCCTACCGAGAAAATTACCAAGGTCACTCCTCCTATGTTGCTGACCACATAGAAAACTCAAGTATTGGATTTATTGATCCCAAGTGAGGGGGCCTGCCTCTCTTCGTTGAGTTGCGCACTGCAGCCAGCGATCTTTGCAAAGTAACCAGCCAAAGCGCAATCGGTAAGAACTGGCCAACCTCAATGAGGCAACGACACAAACATCCAGCCTGCGCGGCGCTTCGACTGAGATTGAAACCCAAACTTGCTGTGCTGATTGGACAAGCACACCACTTCAGTTCGCGAACGCCGCCGTCTGACTCCCCCTGAAGCCCTGAAAGCAGGCGCGCATGTCACCGCGGGGTCCCGTTTCTTGTCCGGCCTGCGTTTTGACACAAGGAGCAATCCCGCTTATGAAGAGCCCTATGAGTTCCAAGCAAATCCAGCCAAATGCCGCAGTGAGTGTCCTAGATGCCGGAATGCCCTTCTTCCGCGAGGAACTTCCTCTCACCGTGCGAGAAGCAGCCACCTATCTGGGCGTAAGCGTACAGACCGTGTATCTTTGGGTGGAGCGAAAGCAGATTCCCCACCTCCGCGTCATGGGTCGAAATATCCGTTTCTTGCGAGCGGATCTCGAGCCATTCCGCGCGACCTTCAAACAAGAGGTGGGAGATGGCAAGACCTAGAAAGCACGACGGTGTTGTCTACAAACGAAGCGGCACCAGCGTTCTCTGGATGAGCTACCTGGATCGAGCCGGGAAGCGCATCCGAGAATCAACCTTCACGCAAGACTGGCAGGAAGCGAACCAGAAACTTCGCGAACGGCTGCACGCCCGGGACAATCGAGTTCTCGAAATTGTCCGCAAGGGCGAGCAGATGGGGTTCGAAGAATGGGTGGATTTTTTCCTGGAAAACTATTCCAAGCCGCCCCTGCGCGCTGACAAGACTCACAACGCCAATATGCGAGCCAGCAAACATCTGAAAGCTGCCTTCCAAGGCTACAAGCTGGCCGACCTCACGTCCGATGGAATCGAGTTGTACTTGCGCAGGCGGCTTCGGGACCGCGTACGCGTGAAGACAACCGCAGGCTTCATTGAGCGTGGGGAACTCAAACCGGCAACGGTTCATCAGGAGCTGCGAGTGCTGCGGCGCATGTTGAACGTCGCCGTGCGGAAAAAACTCTTACCCTCGAATCCTTGCGCGGGGGTGGAGTTCCCGGTCGCAGTCAAAGGCCTGTTTCGCCCGCACTATCTAACGTGGTCGGAACAGCGAAAACTCGAGACCCATGCTCCCGAATACCTGCGCAACATCGTGCGGATCATCACCGAGACGGGGCTGCGCGTGTACAAGGAACTGATGCCGATGAAAAAGGAAAACCTGGATCTCGCAAACGCGGTGGTTTGGATTCCCGATTCCAAGACACCGAACGGAGTAGCGGAGGTGCCGCTAACGCCGATTGCAGTCGAGGCGTTTCGCGACCAGCTTCGTCTCTCTCCTTGCAGTCCGTATCTGTTTCCGAGTGACGAAAATCCGAGCGGACATCAGAAGACTCTGAAGACCGTCTGGAGCGCCACCTTGCGGCGCGCCAAGGTCCCGTATTTCCGCATCTACGATTTGCGCTCCACCTACGCGACGCGGCTCAGTGCCGGCGGCGTTGCCGACGAGTGGGTCACACAGTTGTTGCGGCAGGGAGACGCGAAGGTCTTCAAGAAGTATTCGCAGATGAAACTGCAGATGAAGCGCGAAGCTTTAATCAAGCTGAATCGGCAGGCGAACGAGCAAGGCATGAATCAGGACATCAGTTATGACACAGCGAGGCTGAACTGATGGGGTTTTGGCACAGTTTTGACACAGTTTCGGCGCAGTTTGCACCAAAGGCAGGGCAAATCGCAAGAGCCTGTCGTGGTGCTGTTCGTGGAAGTGATTTAGAATCAGTGGAGCAATAATGTCGGGGCGTAGCGCAGCCTGGTAGCGCACCTGCCTTGGGCGCAGGGGGTCGTAGGTTCAAATCCTATCGCCCCGACCAATTCCCACATTAATCAAAGTAGCAGCCCTAGAATCAAAAGAATGCCATCCGGGCAGGAAATCTTAGTCCGGATGGCGTTCAATTTCGTCAGAATACAAGCTTCAAAGCAAACTGGATCAGCCGCGGGTTGCTGTCCGGATTCGTGGAAGACACCACTCCGAAGCCGTTTGTGTTGCCCGAAATAAATTTCGTTCCGGGCGCCCCAAATCGCGGGTGATTGAACAGATTAAAGAATTCTGTTCTGAATTCCAGTCCAGCTCTTTCAGTGATCGAGGTTCTCTTAAAGAGAGCGAAGTCAAAGTTGTTGATTCCAGCGGCTCGCAGGGTTGAGTCCACGCGTGACTCGGTTCCAAATCCCCAGGCTGGCGGTGCTGCGAAGCAAGAAGTATTAAACCAGTTGTTGACATGACGACCTCCGGCCGATTTATCACATCCGGCTACGGAGTTAGGACGCACATTGGCGACTCCCAAATTGGCCTTCTCCAAGGGTGTCGCATCCCCGGCCCAAGTGATCTTAAGCGGAAATCCACGCTGGAACGTTGTGACTCCATCAACGCCCCAACCGGAAACCACTTTACTCGTGACTCCAGTGACGCCGCCAAGAAATTTCTTACCATGTCCGAACGGCAGATCGAGCACATAGCTAATAACTAAGCGCTGCGAAATATCCTGAGAAGAAAGCGATCGCTCTCCGTTCAAATTGTTCCAGTCCTGAACTTGTCCAACGCCTCCCGTGGACCCTTCTAGCCAGCTAGTGAGAGTATCGGTATTGCTAAGAAGCTTCGCGTTAGTGTAGGCGACAAGCATGGTACCCCCGCCTGCAAACCTTCTGGTCACGGTAGCTTGCAACGAATTGTAGTTGCTCCCGCAGCAGCCAAAGCCAGCAAGAGACAATGCCGTGTACTGCGGGAAGGGGCGATCAAGCTGACCATTAAAAATTGTTGCTCCGCCAATCGTGGGATTGGGACTCCCGAGGAGTGGATTACTCGGAGTACTCTGTCCCGGGGCGGTATAGTTTTGCACAATTGTCGGTGTTTGGCCGGCAGCGGCCTGAGCTGCGGCTTGCGCTACAAAGTTGTCGGGAATTTGATTGATATTGGTTGAGTATTGCTGCAAATGCACACCGTGGGAGCCAGCATAGGCAACGTCAACAAAGAACCCCGAAGGCAATTCACGCTGGATGTCCAAATTGTACTGCTGCACATAGCCCGGCTTCGGGCTGAGAAACGGCGAAAGTGTTGGCGATCCGTTAGTCGCTACAAACTTTGAAGTATTTCCACCACGGCCGGGCGGCAGCAGAATCGTGCCCGCTGTAAACGGTCCTGAGGACGCGCAAGTGAAACCTGCGAAGGTGGAACCACTCAAAGTGCAAGTGTTGCGGTCTAAGGTACTGTAAGGAGTGAGACCCGCGTTGGTCGTTGCAGTAAAGGGGGTGGTGGCCAAATTAATTACATCGTTATCGGGATTCAACCCGAACGAGATATAGTTTGGAATCCAAAACACACCGTATCCGCCGCGTATAACCGTTTTCTGGTCCCAGCTGTAGGCGAATCCCAGGCGCGGGGAAAATTCCTTCTTGTCGAGTGGCAGGTTGTTCCGGCTTGTGTTCGGGCCGGTTCCCACTAGCAACGCATCTCCAAGGCAGGGCGAGTTTGGATTGGGCGCGCCGGAAAGCAAAAGTTGACAACCCGTGACCGTACGGTTCACAACTGTCGGATCAAAATAGCTCAAACGGTTGAGCCGTTCCGACCAGGGTCCTTGAAGTTCATAGCGCAGTCCAAGATTGAGGGTCAGCTTGTTCGTAACGTGCCAAGTGTCGTTCCCGTAGAACGCTCGATAAGTCTGACGTCCAGCAGTGAGCGCTGGAACCTGGGCCGCGCCTTCCGTTTGGTTCACAAAGTTGCCCTGGTTTTGCGACAGGCCCAGCAGGAAGTCAGCGTAGGCGAACCCAGGGCTCGTGCCTCCATTTAGGGCGTTTTGCGCCGTCCAGCTTCCGCTAAAGAGAAATGCTCCACTGGCAATATTAGTTTGAAAGTAATTGTCCAGGCCTAGCTCATACTGCGCGCCAACCTGAAATGTGTGCTTCCCACGAATCATGGTTAGTGCAGGTGTGACGTTGTACTGGGTATTGTGATCGCCAATTGCGCTATTGCCTTGAGTTAGACCTACGTCGTTTGGAAACGGAAATGCCGGCGTCGGCGGAGTACGGAGGCCGCTCGTTACCCCATTGTAGCTGGCAGGCCAGCCCAACTGAGTGAGATCATAACCAGCAAGAATGGGGGCACGAGCATAAACGAAGCGACTCCCGCTGATATTAATGTCGCCAATCGTAGTGGGAGTAAAACTGTGATTGATGTCCACAGCCAAAGCTTTCGTGTGATAGTTCTCAGCGCAGCGGTCCTGGCATAGTCCTGTTCCAAATGGATTGGTCGGCAGATCGAGCAATCCGAAATAAGTAAAACGTCCAAAGATTCGCGTGTTAGCTGATACGTTTTGATCGATGCGAGCTACAAATTGATTGTTATTGCCACCGCTGCTGCTGGCAGCTGTGAAATTGTTGGTGATTCCGCCACCCGTCGGAGGAACAAAGTACTTGTCCCATAACGTTGTCCCCGCTCTACTCCATTCCGCCTGAGGAATTTGGTTGTTCGCGTAGATCAGGCGCGCTCCTGTCGTTGGGTCCACGGTATACGGATCGTAAAGTTGGATTCCCTGCGCCAAGAGCGCCGAGAAGTCCCCCTGCCGGAAGGCGGGCAGAGGAACTGTTGTAGCTGTGACCTTCCCAGTCCGCAACCTGAACTGCTCCCAGCTAGTGAAAAAGAAGGTTTTGTCTTTGATGACAGGGCCACCCACATCAAAACCATACTGATTCTGGACGTAAGGCGGAGGTTGATTCTTTAGACCAGTCGAGAGTTGCGTTCGCTTCAAGAAATAATCATTCGAGTTCAAAATTTTATTGCGCAAGTATTCGTGCGCTTCGCCATGGAACGCATTCGTTCCTGACTTGGTGCTCAAGTTAATTACCCCGCCGGAAAACTTGCCCCACTCAGCGTCCAAATCGTTGTACTGGACTTTGAACTCGCCGATGGAGTCTTGTGTAGGGATGATGATTGGAAGGTTGATATAGCCGATGTTGAGAGGTTGGCCGTCGAGATACTCAGCACTTTGATTGGCGAAAGAACCTCCGACCTGATAGTTGCCCCAGCTAAACGGGTTTTGCCCAACAGGCGTGCCACCAGATCCGCCTTGAGCAATAGCGGCAGGCGAAATCGTGATCAGGTTAAAGATATTTCGACCGTTCAAGGGGAGCTCATTGGCCTTGCGCTGCTCGACGACCTGGCCGAGCGATGAAGTCTCCGCCTGCAGTAGGGGCGTCTCACTGGTCACCTCTACTGTCTGCGTATCCGAACCAATCTGAAGAGCGGCATCGATTCGAGTACTCTGCTGGACCTGCACCTCAATGGGTTGCCGAGTAAGGTGCTTGAAACCAGTCTTATCGACATCGAGTCGATAGTTTCCCGGAATCACGTTCACAAACGAGTACTCTCCATCGGCGTTTGTTGTCTGAGTCCTTTTCTCCGCGGTGCCCTGGTTGGTCAGCGTGACTTGCGTATCGGCCAAAGTGGCTCCGGATGGATCTGTCACCGTGCCGGCGACCGCTCCATATGTGCTTTGTCCTTGCAGAAAGAGAGACGATGAGAAGAGAAAGCCAACACAGAGAAACGAGGCCCAAGAGTTGCGGAACAGCATATGCACCCTCCAGTCCAGTATGGCGGAAAGCGGGAGTTTGACTCTGAGCAATCAACGTTGTCAAGCTAAAAAAACGATTTTCGTAACATGGTGAGCGACGGCAGTAGGATAAATCTAAAGTAGTAAAGACCTATTGAAACATGTACGCGAACAGTCAAGAAGCGCGATATGCTGGGCGGCAAAGGAATTTCCAAGTTGCTGAGATATTTGTCACGCGTGGTCTATTTCCTGATGCCAGCCGTGTGTATTGCGGCGTTGACGGCACCGATGTTCGAGGTTAAGCCGCCACGTGTGGTCGATTTCACTCTACAGAATTCTCCGACTGCTCAAAAATATCTCATCGAAACCATGCCCGGTGGAGTGGCGTTGCTTGACTATAACAACGACGGTCTGCTGGATATCTTCTTAGTAAACGGTGGAAGAATCACCTCTCCCCTGCTAGCGCCGGAGAATTTCGATCGTCACGATCCGAAGTATTGGAATCGGCTCTATCATCAAAGCAAAGACGGCACTTTCACCGATGTAACTGAACAGGCCGGTTTAGCAAATGCCGGCGACGGTAATTATGGTATGGGTGTAGCTGTAGGAGACTACGACAATGACGGTTATCCCGATCTATACGTGACCAGCTATGGCAAAAATATCTTGTATCACAACAACGGCAATGGCACTTTCACCGACATGACCGAGCGTGCAGGAGTAGCCGGTGGCGGCTGGTCAGTCTCGGCGGGTTTTTTCGACTACGACAACGATGGCAAACTCGATCTTTTTGTAGCGCGATACATGATCTGGGACACGAAGCACAACAAAGATTGTGGAGGCAGCTTTCATACGTATTGCCCACCTGAGGATTTTCCTGCAACCACCAGCATTCTTTACCATAACAACGGCGACGGAACCTTCACCGATGTTAGCGAGCGCTCCGGCATCGCAGCAAAAAAAGGTCGTGCTCTAGGAGTGGCATTCGCCGACTACGACAACGACGGATTCCCCGACATCTTCGTCGCTAACGACGGTATGCAGCAATATCTGTTTCACAATAATGGCAATGGCACCTTCACCGAACTAGGCCTCGAAGCTGGCGCCGCCCTCTCCGAAGATGGAAGGCGTCTCTCTGGCATGGGCGTAGTCTTTCAGGACTACGACAATGATGGTCGTCCAGACGTGATTGTCACTGAATTGCCGCGCGAGATTTACGGCGTATACCACTATGACGGCAACGGTTCATTTAGCTATCGTAGTCTGGAGACAGGTCTCGGCGCCCTGTCGAGTGGTAGTTCGGGCTGGGGCGTTGGGCTTGAGGATTTCGACAACGATGGTTGGAAATATTTGTTTGTCGCGCAAAGTCATGTGCTGGACAATGTCGAGAAGATCGATCCTTCCCTGCACTATCTTCAACTACCTATGCTGGCGCTAAATCATAACGGCCGCTTCGAGCAGGCAGACTCAGGAGTGACCCAGCCCATAGCCGCTCGCGGCGCGGCATTCGGCGACTTAAATAATGATGGCTGGGAAGACGTCGTGGTGACCGCTTTGGGCGAGCATCCCCTGGTATTAATGAATCATGGCGGGAAACAGCACTGGCTCGTGATTTCGCTCCGAGGCACACGAAGTAACCGCGATGGCCTTGGTGCTCGCGTGATCGTCAATGGGCAAACGCGATTCGCCACCACCGCGGGCAGTTACCTTTCAGCAAGCGACAAGCGACTGCATTTCGGGCTGGGCGCGACAACAACAGCGAAAGTAGAAATCCAGTGGCCCTCGGGCATTCACCAAACGCTGAATGATATTCATCCTGACCAATTTTTAGAAGTACGAGAACCGGAGAAACCTTGATCCAAACAACATTGGCTCTTCTGCTGCTGTGGCAGGCCGGGTCCCCTGATGCGCTTCAGCATATGCAGGCAGGCACTGAGGCCGACAAGCAACGACACTTTGATGTTGCGATCACTGAGTTCCGCAAGGCGACCGAACTCGACCCGAGCCTGACCGCCGCGTTTGTGAACCTCGGCCAAGCCTACATGGAAAATCACGAATACGGCTCTGCCATTCCGCCCCTCAAACGCGCTCTGGAATTAAATCCTGATCTAACACCGGCTCATCAATTGCTTGGTTACGCGCTCCTCTCCCAAGGCTATGCAGCAGAAGCGATTCCACATCTCGCCAAAGCACAGGACGCAACGGCCCTTGGTATCGCCGAAATTCAAACTGGAAATTTAAAAGAGGCGGTTGAGAATCTGCAGATAGCGCTCGCAAAGCAGCCGGGTGATCCCGATCTGCTTTACTATCTCGGTCGCGCCAGTGGCCTTCTTTCAAAGCAATCTGTTGACACGCTTCTCGCCGCCTACCCTGATTCAGCTCGCGCACATCAGGCGATGGGCGAAAATTATTTTGTCTTACGACAAATGCCGCAGGCCGAGAAAGAATTTCGTGCCGCGTTGCAATTGAGGCCCGATTCGCCCGAGGTCCATCTTGAACTCGGAGAGGTCTACGCTGGATCGTCGCAATGGGACAAGGCAGTAGAAGAATATCGTGCCCAGACCAAGCTCCAACCCGGCAATGCCGAAGCGTTCTATCGACTCGGAGATTCCCTGTTGCAGCAAGGGAAAGTTCACGATGCGCGCACCGTCCTGCAACATTCCGATCACCTTCAAACGGACATGCCAGAAACTCTGTATGCGTTAGGGAAAGCGTCTGCTCTGGATGGTGATCCCGCCGCAGCGGAAAAATCTTGGAAAAAGCTGCTCGCCATTGAAAAGGACACCACGCTCGCGGGCCAAGCACATTTTGCGTTAGCAGGTCTGTATCGCAAGCAAGGAAAAACCGGAGATGCGGCTAAAGAGATGCAAGAATTTCAGAAGCTACAAGCGAGCGCCGGTGGGGCTTCGGGACAATCCAGCCAAAAGTGATTCATAGCCCGGCTACTGCCGTCTTGTCGTGAGCGGAATCTAGTTCACCGCTGGCAGCACCGGGAACTTCATCTTCTCCAACTCATCTCTCAGTTGTGGCACCGACAGAAATCTGATCGCATTAATCCCCAACTTTCGAGCCGCAACGATGTTAGGTTCACGGTCATCGATGAACAAAGCCTCTCGCGCGGAAACTCCAAGTCCATCGAGGGTATGCCGATAAATTGCCGGATCGGGCTTAACCATCCTCACATCTGCCGAGAAAGTCTGAAAATGAAAATCATTCAACCAGGGAAAACTCGCCCGACAATGCTCAACCATATCCGGATGCATATTGGAAAGTATTCCAATTTTGAATCCCTTGGCTCGTAGCCGTTGGGCCCAGTCCACCATAATAGGATTGATCTTGGCCCACATCTCAACATCCAGTTTTCGAAGATGCTCAAGCTGTCTCGGGTCAAGCGTTGTGCCTGCGTCTTTTGCAAACATCGACCAATAGGCATCTGCGGCGAGATCGCCTCTGTCAAATGCAGGACGATTCCGCTCCCATAGCGCACGAAACGAATCGTCGTTGGCCTTCAAGATACTCGCCATTTGCCGGAGCTCTTCCCCCGAAGGACGGTGGCATAAAACTTCGCCGTAATCGAAAATTACCGCTTTAATATGGTTTGTATCACTCCCGTTCTTCTCCATCTATCTCACCGAAAATCTAAACGTCGTCGCAGTGTGGTACTGCTGTCCCTTTTTCAATTCGGTTGTTGGGAAGCCAGGATGATTCGGAGAATCCGGAAAATGCTGCGTTTCCAAACAAAACGCATATCGCCGCTTGTAAACTTTTCCCTCTTTCCCAGTAACGGTCCCATCCAGAAAATTACTGGTGTACAGCTGCACGCCTGGCTCCGCTGTCAGGACATCAAGCACGCGTCCACTTTGCGGGTCATAGGCTTCGGCCGCCAGAAATAATTTGTCTGGTGTTCCCGTCTTGTCCAAAACCCAGTTGTGATCATAGCCGTGTCCAAGCTTGAGTTGCTCGTCATCCTGTTCAATGCGAGCCCCAATCGCAGTTGTCTGGTTGAAGTCGAAAGGAGTTCCCCTCACGTCTCTCAATTCTCCCGTAGGAATTAGCGTTTTATCTACAGGAGTAATTCGCCCGGCATGAATTGTAAGTTGATGCTGGAGAATGTCCCCGTTGCCCTGGCCCGAAAGATTGAAATACGAATGGTTAGTGAGATTTACTACTGTGTCTTTGTCGGTGGTGGCCTTGTAGTCGATCCTTAGTTCGTTCTGATTCGCAGGAAGAGTGTAGGTAACTTTGACGGACAAGTTTCCTGGGAAGCCCTCCTCTCCATCCTTGCTCAAATAAATAAGTTCGAGCGCTTCTGCTGCCGGAGTCGAACGTTCCTTTGCTGTCCAAATTCTCCTATTAAAACCTCTTCCGCCATGCAGGGTGTTCTCGCCATCATTCTTGGAGAGAGTGTAAGTCACGCCATCCAGCTGAAACTTCCCATTTGCGATTCGATTCGCGTATCGCCCGATAGTTCCGCCGAAGTTCGCTTTGTCAGTGAGATAGCCCTCGAGGTTCGCGTATCCAAGCACAACGTCATCCAGCTTTCCCTGTTTGTCCGGAACCCTCAGCGATATAAGCGCACCGCCATACGTCGAGATCGTAGCTTCCATACCGTTCTTATTGGACAACGTGTACAAATCTATTGTCTGCCCATCATCTATCTTGCCAAACACATGCTTTTGCATCTTCGCTTTCGCCTCTGCCTTCTGAAAGGAAATAGCCGCTGTCACTAGAACAACCAGTAACAGGGCGCTAATCTCTCGGCGTGTCTTCACTGTTCTCTCCTTGTCGAATGCTCAACATTCTGCGAACTATATTCTCAAGTTGCTTAAAATGAAGTTTACACATCATAAAACTTCTCCAGCATTCTACGATCCCTTTTGAATAACAAAACAGATTTCCGGAATAATAGATTTGTTGGTTAACGCAGAGAGGACTAATAATCTGCAAAAGGTTATTCTTCTGAAACGTTGCCAGACGCCGAATGACTAAATCCGCG
>JAOAPG010000081.1 GCA_025462785.1 Acidobacteriaceae bacterium | reverse complement strand
ACTAGCGACACGGAAGAAGAACTGCGCTTTTTCCAGGAACTCGTGCGTCAAATCGGACCTGCTGTTTACAACGTGTATCTTCTTAGCCGCCTGCGGCGCCGGACCGAAGCGATGGAACGCGCTCGTTTTGCAAGAGAGTTACACGACGGGGCGGTGCAATCTCTCATCGCGGTTGAAATGCAGGTTGACGTGCTGCGTCGGCAATCAGCAAAGGACCCCACGCTTGTAACCGGAGAACTGGGACGTATCCAGGGATTGCTTCGAGAAGAAGTGCTTAAGTTGCGGGAACTGATGCAACAGATGAAGTCCATGGATGTCGACTCGCGAAGGCTCCTCGGGTTTATCCGCGATACGGTAGAACGATTCCAGCGAGAGACGGGAATTTCCGCCAAGTTTCTCTGCGATTTGAAGGAACCAAAAATTCCTCAGCAGGTTTGCCGGGAATTGGTTCGCATCGTCCAGGAAGCGCTAGTGAATGTTCGTAAGCACAGTAAGGCAAAACAAGTGTTGGTTCGCTTAGGTGTCCGCAATGAACGCTGGACCTTGGTGATCGAAGATGATGGCTCCGGGTTTCCCTTTAACGGAAGATTTTCTCAGCTCCAACTGGATACCCTTGGGAAATCTCCAGTGGTGATTGGAGAACGGGTACGTTTAATGGAGGGCGAACTCACGATAGAATCAACTCCCGGTCAAGGTTCGCGTCTGGAAATCAGTGTGCCGCAGCAGCGGGAAGCCGCTTATGGATAGAAAATTGATCAGAATTGTAATTGCTGATGATCATCCTATTTTTCGGGATGGGTTGCGGCGCTTGCTGGAATCTGAAGCCGACTTCAAAGTGGTTGGCGAGGCTTGTGATGGCGCGGAAGCAGTGAAGTTGGCTCGTCAACTGAAACCCGATATCCTGCTGTTGGATTTGGCGATGCCACGGCATCCGGGATTGGAAGCCCTGCGGGAAATGAGTTCCGGCGCCAGTTCCAGCTCGGTGCGCGTTATTTTGTTGACCGCTGCTGCGGAGAAGAACCAAATCGTCGAAGCTTTACAATTGGGTGCGCGTGGCGTCGTTTTGAAGGATTCCGCTACGCAACTGCTGCTCAAGAGCATTCACACCGTCATGGCCGGCGAGTATTGGGTTGGTAGGGAAAGTGTTTCGAACCTGGTGCAGTATCTCAGGAACTTAGTCCAATCGTCCGGAGAAGAGGCGCGTCAAAAGAAATTTGGTCTCACGCCACGCGAACTGGAAATCGTCTCAGCGGTGGTGGCGGGCTATGCCAATAAAGAGATCGCGGAATACTTTAAGATCAGTGAAGACACCGTTAAACATCACCTGAGCAATATCTTTGACAAACTAGGCGTTTCCACACGGTTGGAATTAGCCCTCTTCGCCGTAAACCAATCTTTGCCACTTAAACCAATCGCTTGACGCGCACGGTCGGATTTTTTGGCTCGTGAGCTACATTGCTTGGGCTGGGGATCAACTAATCTACTCTGCGATTTGGCCTGACCGGAGCGCCTATCGCCGCGGGCGCTTTTTCTCGTATGCGGTGCATATGTTCTTTCAGGGCGGTTTTGAGTTCTTGCAGAATTTTATTCAGCTCACGAGAATCCGAAGCCTCCACAGCTTTGGAGCATAGTGCCGCAATTTCTGTCTTCTAAACGCCGCTTCATACCTGGGGAAGGCTGAAGGTACACAATAGAGCTCTAATGTTCGATACAGTACATTCCGTAGAGCACGGTTCGGCTCAACGCATCGCTTACTTTGGCAGGACGCCGTGATTTTTGAAGCCAAGTGTATGGGGTGGGTATGTGGGTATGGTATATGGCACTTTCGTGCTATCCCCAGCACTTAAAGGCTATTGTTAGGCGACTCCTATTTTCCATACGATGTACTCAGTAAGTCAATATCTGTGGATATCTGTCCGTGCTTTTGGCCGCTCGGAGGGAATGCATTGCCATAGAGTGAAGTTGTCCGGTAAGGAGGGAGCCCAGTGGCAAGTTTGTTGCATCAACTCTGGTCCGATGAACGAGGCCAGGATATCGCTGAATACGCGGTGATGCTCGCAGTAATTCTAGTGATCGTTATCGGCACAGTTCACCTAATCGGCAGCAGTGCGAACAGCGTGTTTTCCAACGTTGCAAGCGCGATTCCGTAGCCCGCAGAATTACGGCGCTAACTTGGCATTTGATTCCTAGCCATTTCTTCCGAAATCCATCCACGCAATCCACATTTTGCTAGACCTCGTCTAGTTCGCCGGCGCAGTCTGCGCAACTTTGTTCGGCGATGTGTCAGCCAGCCTGGTGAGATGCGGGAAGAACGGTGTAACTTCAAATGGCATTTTTTCGCTTGCTGAAGTCAATGGCGCCGGTTTTGTCTTAACGAGCTCAATTTGATTGCTCCATGGGTCGAGCTTGACTCGTCCGCCTAAGGGCAAGGCTGCGATCTGGTCTGTCTTCTTTTGGTCCAAAGCAGGAGCCGAGCTCACGAGAGCCGACATCCTGAGAGTTTTGCCGTTCGTCAGGCTGTTCCCGAGATGCGCGCGAATCAGGTTCTTAAGTTGCGGGCCCTCCGCCTGCACCGCTTTTATAAAAAGCCCGGCATTCGCCAGTTTGTCTTTGTACGGAGAGTTCGTAAGTAGTTCAAGCGCTTTTTTATCCGCAGCGTCTTCGTCCGCCGGATTACGGGCAAAATCCATGCGCTCAAAAGTTTCCTCATCTGGGAAGAACATCCGATCGTTGAATGCAAACTTGGTGTCGAGCTTATGGCCAAGTGCTATGTGGCTAAGTTCGTGAGCCAACACCATGGCGAGCGCACCTTCGTCAGGCAATACATCAATGAGGCCTCGACTGAGGACGATGGTATGACCGATTGTAAAAGACTCGAGCGGAGAAGTTAGAAGTACGCGGGTACGAACTCCAGGCTGAATTTCGAGATTATTGGTAACAATCAGATTGTTGACCACCGTTTGCAGGACCTTATCGACGTTTCCAGGAGGAGCTAGCAATCCGATGGTTTGTAGTCTCTCGAGGGCGTTGTTCTCCGCTTCTTGTTGCCATCGCCGCTCGCTCTCCACCGGGGAGTCATCCTGGGCAGCTCCGCTCTGATCATGCACCGACTCAGGAGAGTCCACCATGATCTGCGTGAATTCTTCGTTGTGGGCGATATGTTGCAGGTCGTAGCCCCAGAGTCTTGTCTGTGCTTTAAAGTGCAGCTTCTGACCGTTACGTGCCACCATATTTGATTCTTCGCTATAGATGTAAGCCGGAAGCCAGAGCCCGGGGCGAAGATTTACGCGCCAGGTGTCGAAGTGCAAATAATAGTTGTCGTGCTGATGGGGTGTGTAGGTGCCATTAAAGCGAACAATGTTGAAATCCTGATCTTCTACCCACATTCTGCCTTTGAATCGCACACCCGAGGAGTCATCTTTCGGTTGAACGTCTATGACGAGACATCGGATATCGCCTAGGAACTCACGGCGGACAAAGGAAAACTTGTAAAACTCGCGCTGGAAGTTTTCATCCAGCAAAACCATCTGGGCGAAGCCTAGCGGCAGAAATTTCATCCCGTAAATGCTCGTCAATTTGGCCACAAAGCGGCGTCCAAATCCCGACTGATTCTTAAACTCGCGATCCCCGGTTCCGTTGGTCATGTCGAGCCGGCCGAGAAAGTATTGATCGCTCGCCGGAACGGCCATGTCATCGTTGCCCTTAAGATTCTGAATGTATGTTTCGACGAGGGGATGAAAGTGCCGCATTTGGGCGACGTACGCATGTTCTCGCTCAACGACTTTCCCTAATACCTGATCAAACGAGAGAGAACTTGCGGCTGGTGGAGTTGCTGGCGACGCATCTTGAACGGGTGGTTGTGGGGGGGCTGAGTTTTCTTTTTCCTGAGCTAAGCCGAATGAGCAAAAGATCAAGCTGGCGAGAGATAGAACAAACCAAGAGATGAAATTACGCATAATTCCCTTCGAAAATTCAGCTTTAAGTTAGCTGGAACGTAATGTGGAGAACGCCACGGG
>JAOAPG010000054.1 GCA_025462785.1 Acidobacteriaceae bacterium | reverse complement strand
ACTAGCGGTTCGGACGAGCAAGCCGCTTGCCACGGTGTACGCGTCCATCAATATCACGGCTGAATCTTTTCGGCCAACGTCGAAAACTTATCGTAGATTTGCGAAAGGAATTGGAAGCTACCGGGCCCTAGACAATTGGAAGATCGTCATTATTCAACTCTGCTCATAATCGCAATAGCAATCATCCTTGGGGCGTTCACCTTCTTTGTTGTGTCTGGCTGGGACACAGATCGACCGCCCAGTGTCGAACCAATGCATGAGGCGCAGTGACGAGGAAATGTCTTAGTCCAACCTTAATCCAACACTGAGACCGAATACAGAATGTACGGTATCGAACAATACGTTGACGCATGAGACTCTAAGTCCATGTATCGGCGTCTCGAAGACCGGGTGCGGGAATTGTGCGCCAAGCTCTCGGCACTGCGGGAGTCCGACCCCGAACTGGAACCGACCATCAAAGAGCTGAGGACTGCGCTCAGAGAGCACATCCGCAAGATGCGTGGACGGCTCGTTACTTTTCCCTCACCCGAGCGGCGGCGGTCTGCTTTGGGGTGATACTTGTGAGTTTCGTGCGCTTCGTTTCTCTGGCTAAATCGCCCGCCTGAGAGTGACGCATGAAACGAAAGCATGGCAAAGAAACTCCCATAGAGCGAATCTTCTGCGAGGTGGTTGGACGGAAGATGAACCAGACCGAAAAACTCATCCTTCTACGCAAACCGAAGTACAAACGCAAACCGCTCTAGCCGCTTTGATTGCTGCGGCGTGTCTCTTTGGCCCGCTCCTCCGCATCCCTGACCATGTAGGTTAGGAATGTCAGCCTGCGTCGGCATTCCTCGATGAGATCAAGCCGGATGATCCCGATGGCTCGGGAGCGCTGATCTTTCATCTCCTTTTTTGCTTTCTTTTCAAATGGCTCAAGTTCCGTGTAGAGGCGCTTGATGGCGGGAAGGGATATTTGGCGGGCGTTCATGGGGGTCTAAGGTTTTCGTAGACACCTTAATAACGTAGCCCCCTGCTTGTCAACAAGATGACTGCGAGGGCATTGCCGGATTTTACCTAATAACGGGCACCGCTTTCACGCTGTGAATGTCTGTGAGATTTCCCGTCTCCATGGTGCCAAGTTCCACCGAATCGACTAACTCAAGCTTGAGCGTGAGCAAAGTCTCATCGTAGAAATCGATTTCAATCGTGCGGGTGTCTTCATGCGTGGAGATGCGGAAACGGCGGATGGTCTTGCCGTGCAATTCGGGATATTCAAAATCTGATTTCATGGCGGGCCCGAGTGTACCCCATCTTTTTCGACAACTAACTAATCCCAAAGGACTAATGCGTGGGGGCTACAGTTCCACTACCCTCCCCGGCGGGGCGATTTTCCGGGCTGCGGGACGTAATGTTCGGATTGAACACTTGTCATGTTTCGTGCATCCCTTATTGATGTGCTATAAGCAGCCAATCAGTAAGGCTGGCATTCCATGACTCAAGCTGAGCGTCAACGCATGACCGAACTCTGCACGGCAATTATTGCCGAGCAGGACGTGCATAAAATGACGGAACTACTGCACAAGCTGAACATCCTGCTTGGGACGAAGCAGGATCGCCTTGAACGCAAGCAAGAGAAGGCGAGTTAAATTGTAATGCGCCGAATGACTGAGTTTCCCGATAACCAGAATTGCAAGGTTACGAGTGCAGCGAATGCGACTGGCATTATGACGTCAGCCTTTTTGCCAACGGCTACGTTGAATCTTGGATCGCCGCACACGATTTTGCGGTACACGACCGCGCCAAGTACAGAGCGCAAGCTGCCTAGGCTCTCTTCTCTTCTACAAATATCCCGTTGGCATTTCTTGCACTGCAGCCGATCCCCATCAATTCTTGTGCGCTCAGCCGGGGTGATCGTCTGCTTGCAGAGGGGCATGTGTAGTCGAGGGAGGCTATTATCTTTTCTAAATCCATCTTTCCTTTTCGGCGGGGCATGCCCAGATTTTAATCGCTTCGGGACTTCCTAGACTTCCGCTGCCTCGGGCGATTCCAATAGGCACTCTTGCATCGGGGGCAGTGGATCGGCGCGTCCGCCAGCACGACCTTCCGCAATCCACTCATGCTTGCAGCGCTCGCACGCACAGCGCAATACGGAAATCCGTCAAGAGTTGAACCTGACGGCCTCTGCTGGAGTGGCGTCCAACAAGTTCCTGGCAAAGCTCGCCTCGGACTGGCAGAAGCCTGATGGAATTTTCGTGATCCAACCCGAAGAAGTAGATGTCGTTTCTGCTGCCCTTGCCCGTTGGGCGGATGCCAGGAGTCGGAAAAGTCACCGAAGAGAAGCTAGCGAACCTCGCAATAAAGACCGTGGGCGAATTGCGATGCCTAGAGTTGTCCGCCCTTGAGGACAAATTTGGGCGCTACGGAGTGCGCTTGCACGAACTCGCCCGCGGTATCGACAAGAATCCAGTTGTTCCGGATCGACCGACGCAGTCGATTTCTGTCGAGGACACGTTCGAGCACGACCTGCCGCTTTCAGAAACCGAACCCATGATCCGGCGCCTTGCAGAAAAGCTCTGGTCCGCTTCGCGGAAAGAGTCGCGGGTCGCTCGCACGGTGGTCCTCAAGCTGAAGACGAGCGAGTTCAAGATCCTGACGCGAAGCTGCACGCCGACCTCTCCACCATCCTCTTGCGAAGAACTGACTGAGATCGCTCTAAAGATTCGAGAACGAGTGGATCTCGACCCAGGGCGACGCTATCGGATTGTGGGCGTTGGCAGGAGCAATTTTCGGGAGGCGGAAGAGACCACCGGACAGCCAGCGCTGTTCGAGTGACACTACCTCAGTCAGCGGCAGCTGCGCTCGGCTGCTGCTTCATCATCTCCTCCATTCCCTTCTTCATTTCTTTCACCGTCGGATCCGCCTTGTGTGTGCCGACCATCCACGTGTAGCCATCTGGATCGACGACGTTGCCGCAGCGGTCACCCCAGAACATGTCCATCACGGGACCCTGGGGTGTTGCGCCAAGCTTGGTCGCTTTGTCGACGACCTTATCCACGTTCTCCACGTAAATGTAGAGGGTGGCAGGAGACGCGCCAACGCTTTTGGCGCTGCGTCTCCCCATTTGCTCGCTCTCCGGTCCCAGCATCAGCGTTGAGCCACGCAACGTGAGTTCAGCGTGAACGGGTTTGCCATTGGGCCCATTCATGATCCCCCGTTTAGAAAAGCCAAATGCCTTTTGATAGAAACTCACCGCGGCGGGAATGTTGGAGACGGTGAGCGCGGCGGAGACGGCGCTGTACTGCTTCCTGTTTAGCGGATCGATCTTTTTCTTTGCCATTTGTGCTCCTTTCCTGCGTCTGACATTTTAGCGAAAAGAAATGAATGCCGCACCTGGACGAAAGCCCAAGTCACGGTTTGGCGGGCGGCACGAGCCTTAGAACAAGTGTGCGGATCGCCGCATGGCTCGTGTTCACCCGCGTCCGCCGAGAGGGCATACGACCGTTCAAATCCATTGGGTCCCTCCACTCGCAAGTCCCAGCTCTCAGCCAGTCGCGATCCGGCAACAGACACGCGCCACTCGCCTTGTCGCCCACTGAAGGCGTGCTCCAGGTGAGCGGTAATGTCGCGGCACAGCTGAGCGTCGCCGAGATTCTGCAGTTCGATCGTGACTCCCATCCCAAAGCAATTCTATCGAAGACAAACTGCCCAACCGCCAATGTGCGTGTTGTTCCTGTCCGTTTAACGGCCTGCCGCGCCGAAGCCCTTAGCACTTACCCCAAATAACTTCAGGAGACCTGCTATGAGACTCCGTCCCAACGAATTCTGCCCAATTCACAAATCGATTTCCTGCTGTGGCCGGGAGACCGTTCCCAAGCCTCGACTTGTAGACTAGGAGTTCAGCGAGTCGAAAATCCGCACAACGCGAGGATATCGGGAACTGCGATCACCGGCAGAGATGCGAAAACTGCTGAACCGCAAGGTGCGGCAACAGGGCGGAATATGCGCGATCTGCCACGAAGGTGAGGTCATCTGGCACCATGATGTCCGTCACGAACTGAATCGTTCTCGCGAGATTGCGATGTTTCACACTCCAGAAGCTTTGGAGGAGAGGCTCAAACGGAATCTCGCCGAATCCCTTGGCGCTTGCTCGCGCTCCCCGACAACCATCCAAACCTGCGCTCCTACCAGAGAGAAGTGAATCAAGCAGTCGAGTTTGCCATCTCCCAACGCAAACGGCACATGCTCGTAGCCATGGCAACTGGGACAGGCAAAACGTTCACGACCGTCAATCAGATCTACCGGTTGATGAAGACGGGAGTCGCCAAGCGTATTCTTTTTTAGAGAGTAGGGATGGAGCTGTATAAGGCGGGTGAGCGCTCCCCTGCAAAAAGTACCCTGCGCCGCGCACAGTTCTTAGGTAAACCGGGCGCAAAGGATCAGCCTCGATCTTGCGACGGAGGCGCCGGACGCATGCGTCCACGCTGCGTAATTCAACATTCTGAGATCCCCAAACTACATCCAGCAACTGGTCACGGGTGAAGACTCGTGCTTGATTGTGGACCAGATAGTACAACAAACGAAATTCGAGGCTGGTAGTCACGATCTCATTACCGCGAACGGAAATTGTCATCGCAGTAGGATCGATCTCAAGGTCTCCCATCCGCATCGTGGGACCCGGCGTTCCTATGGAAGGATAAGGAAATAGCGGAAATGTGTGTGGAACCCAATCGTGATGCTCACGGCGGGCTACGCGACGCATCACAGCTCGGACGCGCGCCACGACTTCGCGCCCGCTTGAAGGTTCCG
>JAOAPG010000048.1 GCA_025462785.1 Acidobacteriaceae bacterium | reverse complement strand
ACACCATTTTTTCACGAAACACAGAACAACATCCGTGCTACCGGCGGACTAGTGTTTCGGTTCTGACCTTGCCAATGCGGGTTGCAGGCCAAGCATGAGGTTTCCGATAACCCTGCCATTCGCCCTTCGGGCACTAAGAGCGCGCCGCCTCAGGCACGCGGCCAACGCGAACTCGCGCAAGCCGCTCCAGATCTTGCATTTGATTGCAACAGAATGCATTCCCACGCGACATGAAAGGGATGGCAATCAGTCCTGAGGGCGTAATGCCGACCTTCCGAAGTCTGCTCCGATACTTCCCCCAGCGATTGTTTCCATTCAACCCTGTTTGGTTTCAGACGCTTATGTGGTGAAACGAATCTCCACAGAGTTGGTAAGGAACCTGCTGTTCTCATAATGTGCTCCACCAATGCACGCTCATTGGAGTGCTGAATTTTATCTGCAGCCTCGCGGGAGTTTCTTCAACATGCGGATTGTTCCAAGAGGCTTTTGGTGTGGTGTGCTCTTGATCCTCTCACTCATTGAACTCGTACCGCTCGCTGACAGGCGAGAGCGGATTTTGGAACTCCTGCGTTTCTCCGCTGATCAGGTGCGAGCAAAACGCGGATGCCTGGGTGCTGGAGTATACGAAGACGCTGACGAGAACCAGAATATCGTGTACCTCGAACGATGGGCATCAAGAGAGGAGTTTCATCACCATATCCAGTCGAATCTCTATTTGGGCGTTTTGAATGCCATCGACTTGGGCAAGGGGCCTCCGATGGTCAACTTTCACGAGGTCTCGAAAACAACGTCGATGGAACTCATCGCGACACTAAGGCTCTAAGAAGCTTGTTAGCGTCGGAAGTATGTGGACCCATGGAGTGCATCTGATCAGGATTTGGGCGGATGTCTTCGCACTTCGCCGTGGTTACCCGCAAGGATCAAATGCCGACAATCTGATGGGGTACCGCGCAGGAAACTCCTGGATGAATCTGAATGTTGCGATCATTTGTCTCCTTGAGTGTCAATCTCCAAGGCGATCTTCTGTGAATTAAAAGTGAATTGGATGCTGAATGCGCAGAATCTCACGGGCAGAGATGATCAGAGGCTATCGTCTTTGGTTTCGCGGATTGCAAGCAGCCCGACCAACGTTAAGGCCGCCGCTGCCGTGAGGTAGTAACCGACGTATTGTAGTCCATAGTTCTTTGCAAGCCAGATGGCGATGTAGGGCGCCAGTGAAGCCCCAAAAATCCCGGCCAGATTGAATGTCAACGAGCTGCCTGTGTAGCGGACCGACGTGGGAAAAAGCTCAGATAGCACCGTCCCGAGTGGGCCATAGGTCAGGCCCATCAATGACAGTCCTACGACCATCGCTATCATCGCCCCAGTTGTCCCGGCGAGGAACATCGGCGCCATCACTAAGCCGAACAACCCGATCGCCGAAGTCACCCAGAGAAGTGTGCGACGCCGTCCGCGCTCGGCGAGAACTCCACCAAGCGGGATTGTCATCGCAAAGAAAATCATGCCGCACAACTGCATGACCAGAAACTTTTCGCGGCTATAGCGGAGGGCCGTGGTACCCCATGACAAGGCGAACACGGTCATAAGATAGAAGAGCACGAATGTCGCGAGCGACCCCAGCGTTCCAACTAGGAGTGCCTTGGGATATTTGCGGAACACCTCCAACACTGGCACCTTCACGCGCTCTCGCCGGCTGAGAGCATCGCGGAACACTGGAGTTTCAGTGATGGTCAGCCGTACATAAAGACCGACTAGTACAAGAACCGCACTCGCGAGAAATGGAATTCGCCAACCGAACGCGAAGAAGCCTTCGTTCGTCAGCCATTTGGAAAGCGTTAGGAATATCCCTCCCGATAATAGGAATCCGATGGGTGCGCCGAGTTGGGGGAACATCCCATACCAAGCGCGCTTCCCCGGCGGCGCATTCTCAACAGCGAGCAAGACGGCGCCGCCCCACTCACCGCCAAGGCCCAAACCCTGCCCGAAGCGGCAGAGCGCCAGGAGTAGTGGTGCGGCTACGCCGATGGTGCTGTAAGTCGGTAGGGCGCCAATCGCGACCGTCGAGATTCCCATGGTAAGCAGCGCCGCGACCAGCGTGGCCTTGCGGCCAACGCGGTCGCCGAAGTGACCGAAGAGCGCCGAACCAAACGGCCGTGCGAAGAACGCAATCGCAAAGGTCGCTAGCGAGGCGAGCGTAGCTGAGGCTGGGTCGGAAGAGGGAAAGAACAGCCTGGGGAAGACCAGTACGGCTGCCGTTGCGTAAATATAGAAGTCGAAAAACTCGATCGTCGTACCAATCAGACTGGCAAACAGCACCTGGCTTGGCCTGTTATTCGCCACACCAATGCTGGCACGGTTGTCCGCAATCCCGACGTCGCTGTTAAGTGTTCCGTGCAAGTTCTAAGCTTACCTCACCCGAGGCGCAACATACTTTTTCGAGCTGCTTGCAACCGCGGACGAACGAATCTCAGCGAACTAAGCTTGGGCTCGCCAAGTGGTAGACATAGAATCCGAGTCAATTGCGGGATACGAGCAATAGTCCCTTACGTAAGCGCGCTTCACCATTTTGGGTGGCGGGTTTGGCCAGCGTAAGCCAGCTATTTACCCGGTGATGGCTTGTCTAGCGCAGCCCTCAACGATTCGAGAGCACGCTTTTGATATGGCTCTGCGTCTTTGCGGGTAAACACCGGAGTCACGGTCTGAAGGTAGCCTCGTGCGCCATCGTAATTGCCACGGCGATAAGCGATTTCGGCTTGGGCCAAGGTCACTCCCGCGCCCCAATCGGGATCGCCAGCAAGCTGTGCGACTGCATGCACGTCGATTTGTTGCAACAGTGAGGCCGCTTCATCCAATTTACCCAAGCCAATCAGGCAACTCGCCAAAGTGTATGAGGTGCCTCCGGTCAATCCGGCGCGCGGTCCAAATGCTTTGGCGGATGCCCCATATGCTTTGCGTGCATTAGTTTGACCTTCCTTATAGCGACCCGACCGACATTTTGCGAGAGAAGCGTCTGAAAGTGTGGCGACTGCAAAAAATGACATCGGCCCCTGCTTACGAACAGCGAGTGCGTGGATAGCCAAATCGTCGCGGATGGCATCATCCCACAGCCCAAGGCTTCCTTCCGACTGTGCGCGCGTGGTCAACAACTGCATGGTAAGTTCGTGGTCTTCGCCAAGACGAGACACGAACTCTGGATAAATGCTGCTTGCCTCCTTAATCGCTTCCGTGTGTTTGTTTTGGATCATGAAGGCCTGTGCCAGATTCAGGCGAACCCTCAAAACATGAGGGCTGTCCGGGCCCGCTACTTGGGTGAAGGCCACAATGAGTTCGCGGAATAATTGCTCCGCCTTGGCTCCATCCCCCAATCGGATGTAGCAAAACGCCAACCTTTGCTTGAACGTCAAGCGTGCGCTCTCGTCGAATGCGGGAAGAACTTCTGCTCTGTCCACTGCCGCCTGGAAGTTCTCCGCCGCGGACTTAGCATTGTTTTCAATTAACGCGATCATTCCCCGAGCAGATGATAGCCAGACCGGCAGATCAGATCGCGGATGCAGAAGCTTCGCAATCAGTGCCTCTTGTTGTCCGAGAATGGACTTCGCTAACGGCAGTGAGCCATTCTCGTAGCTTCGTGCCTCCAGGGTAGCTCGTTGCAACTGAACAATGATTGCGTCTTGCGACAGCTCTCCATCCACTTGCTTGAAAAGCGCCGCCGCGCGATCGTATTCCTGTCGAGCATCCGGATAATCGGTTCGGTTATCGAAAGCTCTGGCAATAGTTTGGTGAAGATGCGCGGCGATCAGCGGTTCGTCCCTGAATTGCCGGTCGATACTGGGCGAGGCTTGCTTGATTGCATCCATTAACGACTCGCTCGACTTTCCACTCAGGAACGGACTGCTACGCCCCAGCAGATCGTCAGAAAGAAATCGGTTTATGGAACTCGCAATTGCAGTTTGGCGGTTTGCATTGTCCCGTTCGCGACTTGCTCTCCGGTAAAGCGCAAAGCTGAATCCCAATCCTGCTGCCAATGCCATAACCGCAAACACAACCCAAGGCCGCCGTGCGTGAGTTTCAGCCAACTTGCGTTCAGCGATTTGTACCCGCAATCTTGCAGTCTCTAATTCGTCGCGCTTGATCCTGCGTTGCTCTAGCGTGAGCAGCCGTTCGGCAAGATCCGCCGCACTATTCAGCCGCTTGGCAGGATCACCACATGCTGCGTCAGCGATATCCTCGCGCAGCAGCGGATCTTCAATTTCTGCTTCCCAGCCGGGCGCAATCGGCTTACGAAAATCGCAAATGGTCAATTGATAAAGCATGACGCCGAGAGCATAGACGTCAGCGCCGGCACTGGGAGATTGGCCAGCCAGGACCTCGGGCGCCAAATACATCAGTGTGCCGGTCAAAGGCTGGTTCTCAAGCGAGGTCGTCTGAGTGAATCCAAGGTTCGTGATTCCTAACGCTTGCAGCCGCGACGGATCGAACAATGAAGCGCTGCCAAAGTCAGCGACTTTGATTTGCCATACTCCATTGGTTCCTGGGACTACCAGGATGTTCGCTGGTTTCAAGTCTTTGTGCAGCACTCCAATGTCGTGTGCCGCGGCAACCGCTTGGGCAATGTCAACCAGTAATCTAAGGCGAGTGTCAAATGAAATCTGGGAGAGCCCTCCGTGTTTCTCAGCCCACTCTGCCAAGTTCGACCCTGAGTACTCGCTCTCAAGAAAGAACGGAGGGGTGGCAAAGTTCCACTCCAGGATGCGGACAAAGTCCGGCCGCTCTCCCAGTGACTCCCGCAAAAAACGTGAAATCGTGATTTCTCGCTTCAGGGCTTTCAAGCGCGTCGCGTCAGCCGCGAATTTGAATACTCGCTGTTCGCGAGTCTTTGGATTTTCGGCCAGCCAGACTTCGCTCGATCCGGAGATTTCCAAAGCGCGCGAAAGCCTCCATTGCTCTCGCCCCGGAACCACCTCACCCGATTTGAATCCGAGCTCGGGCCCAGGTGCCGCCGCTACCGTTTTGCAATAGACCGGCACGGCAAGCCGATAGCCGACACGAGGAACCGTAACAATCGCGGGATGGTCTTCGTCGCCCATTGCCTTTCGCAGCTTCGACATCGCGGTCGCCAATGAACCATCCACTACCATCACGTTTGGCCAAACCGAATCCAACAATTCTTCCTTGGTTACGACCTCGCCGGCATGGAGAAGAAGCTGAAGCAGGACGTCCAGGGGTTTCGATTCGAGCTCTATCGCCTTGCCCTTGACTCGCAATTCCCGTCCCAGTTCATCAAATTCGTAATCGCCAAATCGCCATCGGCGGCCTGAAGTCTCTGCAAGTTCTCCTGTGGGTCCCTTGTAGTTCATAGGCTTAGTCACGCTTTAGAGTTCTTAAGAATTCCGTCAGGACATGCAGCGGGGGTTCGTGCAGACTGTCTCCCAACGGTTATTGGTAAGCAGAGGTATTTTGCCACGAACCGGTTCGCTGAGCGCACAAATTCTAAGAGGAAATGCAGGTTATCGGTAAGGGCTGGGCTGATGAAAATTTCAAGACGCAAAGTGTTTCACCTTGACACGGCCAATTGCCGGGTAGATAATCCCGGCCTTCGGTACGAAGCGTCTCTCCCAGGTAACCGACGCCGGCTACCTCTACTTCCGCAAGCCATCCGCTCGATTTCGTGTTCAGGAGAGTTCATATGAAATACCGCACAATCGTATTTTCGACGATCGCTTTGGTGCTGCTGTCTGCAGTGGCCGCAACTGCCCAAACCTATACTCCGCTCTACACCTATCCAGGCGGGTCTAGAAACAATAGCGGTATTGGATGGCCCCAACTGATGTCGCAGGGCAGGGACGGCGACCTCTACAGCACCACATCCGACGAGGGAATTCACGGCGACGGTATGGTTTACAAGATCACCACCGCGGGGCAGGCGACAACCATCTACGACTTCTGCTCCCGAACCTCCTGTGCCGATGGAACCTTCCCGGAGGGTGGCCTGACGCTGGGCTTTGACGGCAACTTCTACGGAACGACCACCGGCGGCGGACAGGGCGGCGCAGGAACGGTGTTCAAGGTCTCGCCCACCGGAACGTTGACAACCCTCCACCTGTTTACCAACGGCACCGACGATAGTGCCCCGGCCTTCGCGCCTACCCAAGGGCAGGATGGCAACATCTACGGTGTTTCTGAGGAACAGTACAACGGACAAAACGGGGCGTTCTACAAGATCACCGCCAATGGCGTCTTTACCGTTCCGCACGACTTTGTCTACACCGACGGTTCATCTCCTAACCTTCCCACGCAAGGCTTCGATGGCAATTTTTACGGGACCACGCAATTTGGCGGAGATCCGACCTGCAAATGCGGAGTTGTGTACAAGGCGACAGCGGCCGGCAAGATCACTGTGCTTCACAAATTCAAGGGTTATCCCACCGACGGCTATCGGCCGCTTGCATTGCTGGTCCAGGGGAACGACGGCGCTTTCTACGGAACAACGTACCAAGGAGGCACCTATAACCAAGGATCGGTCTTCAAAATTACTACCACCGGGCTTTTTACGCTTCTCTATAGTTTCCACTTCAGTAGCGCCTACCTTGATGCAACACTTCCTACGGCCGGGCTGACGCTCGGAACCGACGGCAATTTTTATGGCGTAGGCAGCGCGGGAGGGAGCAAGAATGCCGGCGCGATTTTCAAAATCACGCCCGCAGGCAGCGAGTCGATTCTTTACAACTTCTGCTCCGTTTCTTGCGCCAATGGATTTGGCCCTGCCACACCCCTAATGCTGCACACCAACGGTAAATTCTATGGAAACACCAACGGAAACTCCTTGGGCGGTTCGGTCTTCTACAGCCTCGACGTGGGATTTAAACCGCTCGTGGACCTGGTGACTTGGTCTGCGAAAGTTGGGAAGACGGTTGAAATCCTGGGTCAAGGCTTCACCGGGACAACGGCAGTCTCGTTCAACGGAGTCAACGCGACTTTCAATAACGTCTCCGATACCTACATGACAGCGACGCTCCCTGCTGGAGCGCTCACCGGCACCGTGACCGTGACTACGTTCACGAACACGCTGAAAAGCAACCGCCTATTCCTTGTGACGCCGCAGATTAAGAGTTTCAATCCCACGAGCGGTACTGTTGGAAGTTCGGTCACGATCACAGGCGTCAGCATGACTCAGACCACAAAAGTGACAATCGGCGGCAAGGCAGCCAGCTTCACTGTCAACTCTGATACTCAGGTGACGGCCACGGTGCCCGCGGGTGCGAAGACGGGCAAGATCACCATCACAACCCCTGGTGGGATCGCGACCAGCCCAGGAACTTTTTTGGTCGTGCCCTCGATAACAGGATTCAGCCCAACCAGCGGTCCGGTAGGAACATCAGTCGTGATCACCGGGAACAGTTTCACTGGCAGTACGCAGGTGAAGTTTGGCGGAATCGCGGCAACCAGTTTCCAAGTGATATCCGACACTAAGGTGGATGCGCTCGTCCCCGCAGGAGCAGGCACTGGGCCTATCGCTGTCACCACCCTGGGCGGCACGGGAACCAGTGCGACCAATTTCACGGTGACACCATAGTCGGCGCGCCTGTGGCGCACAGGTTGACTGAGATGGCGTGCAAATTTGGTCGGCACCAACTGAGGTGCCAACGGGTGGACAGTACTCAACAAATTGGCTGACTTAGCGACCCGTTGTTCGGGCGGCACACCCGGCGCACCCAATGTTTGCTCGTTTGGGGAAATCGGAGAATGCGAAGACGCGCGTGAGAAAGCTCGTCGTGAACGGAAGCACCCCTGGTTATCAGATAAAGAACTCCTCAAGGCCGAATCTTGTTTGGGGAGATTCGGCCGTGAGTTTAGGTGATATAAAATTTAGCTTACTGGCCGCTCAAGCAGCCAGGCTGGCCTGAGCTGTTAGGGTAACCTGTGCCGGCTGTGTATGCAGCATTCGACCATTCGCCTTGAATTTTCCACTTGCTGTTATTGCTGAACGTGACCAGTGGAGCACCAAACGTCCAAGCGCATTTGTCGCCATTTTCCGCTCCCTTGGCGTCGTACCAACCGCCATTACTAGGATCGGTTCGCGTTTCGGAGAGTTCGTGACCACTCACATTGGCCAATGCTGCCAATCCCTGCGAATGCAAGCCGGAGCTATCCTGCGGGTCGCAGCCGGGATCACCGTCCAAGTTCCAGAAAAATGCGAACTGTACGCGAGTCGAGCCGCACGTGCCATAGCTGTGATAGGCGCAGTAGCCAGCGTGTCCCCGGGGCAGATCCACGTAAACTGGATAGTATCCATCAGAAAC
>JAOAPG010000430.1 GCA_025462785.1 Acidobacteriaceae bacterium | reverse complement strand
AGTGTCGGTGACCGGACGCTTCGGAGCCGGCGGCGATGAAGGAAGGCTGGATTCCTGTGCCGTTCCGCGGTTGGTTAAGACTGCTGCAAAAAGGGGAATCAAGCAGAGAGAAAGAATGTGCACAAGTTCAATTTTCATCCAAATACCTCTTCAATCGTGGCGCGTAGAACTGCCACTGCGGAACTCACGAAGCAAAATCTAGATATAGCATATTGATGAGAGGAACGAAGGTTTTGGAGGTCGGTATATCTAGATTCGGGAAGAGTTATAGCGGGCTTGTTCAGAAACAAATTGCTTTACAGAAGTTCACCTCTCATACTGCGCCGCGTTTAATTTCATCGCTGAGAACGATGGCTTCCGCAATTTCTTTCATGCTCTTACGTTTCTGGCGGCTCTGCCGTTGCAAGGCGAGGTACGCTTGTTCTTCATTGACGCCCAGTTCGCGTTGCAAAATCCCCTTGGCTCGTTCCACCAATTTGCGAGTCTTCAATTGGTCGGAAAGATGAAGGTTCTCGCCCTCCAGCCGCGCCAATTCGATCTCGGCGCCGACCAGAAACCCGATAGTCGAAATCAGCTGAATCTGCTTTCGGCTGTAAACGTGTTGCTGGCGATTTTGTACATTGAGAACGCCGACGACGCGTCCACCTGAGAGGAGCGGCACGGATAAGAACGCCTCGTATGCGTCTTCCGGCAACTCGTTGAAGAATTTAAAGCGCGGATCTGCAGACGCTTTCTGCGAAACAGCAACAGGCTTTAAATGCTCCGCCACCCAGCCAGTTATTCCTTGTCCTACATGCAGTTTGAGACGATCCACGACTTCTGCGTGAGGATTTTTCGATGCGCGCAATACCAGTTCGTCGCCCTCCAAAACATAAACAAAGCACGAGTCGCATTTGACCAAAGCCACTGCAAACTCAACCACTCGCGCTAGCACGTCGTGTAAAGCGTCGGCGGAGGCCATGTGGCTCCCCACTTCGTGTAACAGATGGATGTCGAGGTCCTCGTGATTCAGTACGGCACTCATACATCAAAGCTATGCAGCGGCTCGGGGTGTGTCCAATCGCCAATTTTTATGGGGAGAATAAGAGAAAAAAAAGAACCTAATCGACGGGTAGTTGGATCGTGCTTTGCGGGCGTGATGGGCGGAATTCGAGTGGGATGGTCGATTTTTGGCAAATGCAGGGTTACGTCTTTGCTCTCTTGGAGTTAGGCATTCCCATTGGAAAATGGGGAACGCGTTAGACTGATGGCATGGACGTTCGGCCAGACCAACTCTCCCATCGCGAGTTTTATCGCATCCTGATCAGCTCGGTTGCTCCCCGGCCGATCGCCTGGGTTTCTACGCTCAGCAGAGAAGGCCGGCCGAATCTTGCTCCGTTTTCTTTTTTCAACGTTATATCCGCGAAGCCACCGCTGCTTGGATTTTCTCCAGCTCTTCGCCGGCTTGAAAATGGACAAGAGGTTAAAGGCACACTGCTGAACATCCGGCATACGGGCGAGTTCGTGGTGAATGTCGTGACTTATGAGATTGCCGAGGCGATGAACATAACTAGCGGAGAGTATGAACATACCGTGGATGAATTCGAGCTGGCCAAACTCGCTACACGTCCTTCCGAAATTGTCCGGCCGCCACAGGTGGCTGCTTCTCCGGTGAGCTTTGAATGCAAGCTCTACCAGATCATTGACTTCGGAACTCAGCCTCCGTCGGGAAGCTTCGTCATGGGGGAGATCGTTTCCGTGCATGTTGAGGAGAATGTGCTGAGCGAAGGCCAGCTAGACGGCAATGCGCTCGATCTCGTCGGACGCATGGGAGGGACGCAGTATTCGCGCACAACGGAACGTTTCGAGATTCCCAGACCGCCAGTGAAGCGGTAGTTCGGCAGGAAAAGCAATGTGCCAGGCGCAACCAATCGGCGGGTTTTGCATAGTTCGAAAATATAGATCTAAGTCAGGCAGTCTTGGGCCGGGCAGTTTTCTCTTCCTTCAATTCTTCTTCATCCGCTGCGATTTCGACTCGTTCGTGTTTTATATCGAGACGCAGCCGGTTGTAGATGCTCATATATTGGTTCGCGACCCAGACCAACGCAAAAAGCGCGATCAGATAGCCTCGCCAATCGTCATATAACAGCTTGTACCGGGTTATGATCAGGAAGAGTGCTGCGACGTAGTGGCTGAAGCAGTATTCGCAGGTAAACAAATAGAAGAATTTGCGCCGGAACAAACTGCGGGATTTTTTGCATTGTCCTTCGCAATATTCGCGCGGCTCGCGGAAAATTTCTTCGTGCGTCACCATCCAGGCGACGCATGCAACGGGAATAGCCAACACAAAAAGCCACAATATTTGTAGAGGAATAGGCATAATAATCAAGTTTCGAAACAAGTCTTTGATGCATGAGTGCAGGTCTGTGAAGTTAAAATTCCCGTTGAATGTGAGAGGTGCGACGGTTAAGCGTGCTTTGGCGATTCTCCTCTTGTTGTGGACGGCTTCAGTGATGAGAAGTTTCTCGCAAAACGAACCGGCACAAGGGGTTGAGCCCAAGGCGATCGTTTCCCCCGAGGTCCTATCGGACCATCGCGTTACTTTTCGGTTGCGCGCTCCTAATGCCAAGGATGTTGTGCTGGAGCTTGAAGGAGCGAAGCCTGTACCAATGCAGCAGGACAACCAAGGCGTATGGAGCGTAACGAGCGGTCCACTTGAATCCGATTTTTACGGATATAGCTTTGTAGTGGACGGCGTGCATTTCACCGATCCTTCGAACTCAGTGATAAAACCAAACCTGCTAAACGTATCGAGCGAGGTGCATGTCCCTGGTCCCCCCTCTCTTCCCTGGGAGGTGAATGATGTGCCGCACGGCGTCGTTCATCAGCATTTTTACAAATCGGCAGTCGTGGGTGATGAGCGGGATTTTTATGTGTACACTCCGCCCGGTTACGAAACACAACATAAGACGAAGTACCCGGTGCTCTATTTGCTTCATGGATTTAGCGACGACGCCAGCGGATGGACGGCTGTGGGCCGGGCGAATGTGATCCTCGACAACCTGATCGCTCAAGGCAAGATGAAGCCAATGATCGTGGTTATGCCGCTTGGCTACGGAGCACCCGAGTTACTCTCCTATGGCTTCGGCGGGTTTTTTAGTAACGAGGATGTGAGGCAGAGAAACTTCGCGAAGTTTAGCCAGGCTCTGCTCACGGAGGTGATTCCTCAAGTCGAGACGCAATATCGAGTGAAGACCGATCGCAACTCGCGTGCGATTGCGGGATTGTCAATGGGTGGATCGGAATCGCTGCTGACCGGCCTCAACAACCTCGATAAATTTGCCTGGATTGGTTCGTTTAGTGCAGGCGGCATCACCGACAATTTCAGCGCAGAGTTCCCAGGGCTCGATTCTCAAGCGAATTCTAAAATCCGTTTACTCTGGATCGCTTGTGGCACGGATGATCACCTGATTGGGATAAACCGAAGTTTTCGGGATTGGCTGAAATCCAAGGGCGTCGAGCAGGCGGATATCGAGACTCCGGGCGGGCATACGTGGATGGTGTGGCGGAGAAATCTCGGTAATTTTTCGGCGTTACTGTTTCGCTGAAGATGCTATTTGTTGCGAGAACCGTTCAGCAGATCACTCTCTTGCAGGGCAGGTGTCAGATATCTTCTCGATCTCGGAAACACAGAAAGCTGGAGTTATAGTTCTCGCGCCCGCTCCGTTGTTGCTCATCTCCGGGTTCGAGGGATCTTCTGGGTTAAAAAGGTATCCCGTTATTTTCACTTGCTTCCCCACGTAATGGTCGAGGGCAACTCGATCGCTGAGTGCCTCGTAGTGCTTGCCATCACCAATTAACGTGGTTTTTCCGTCTTCGCTCTTTAAACATACCTGCCAAGTCTTCCATGCCCGGCTATTTGCGTCCGGATCTTGGGTCGCCGGCGAATAGTTGGGCAGCTCTTGCGCAAAACTGCACACGCAAAGCAGAGTCAGCAACATTCTATATTGTGGTTTTTTCATTGCAAGGCTTTCGGTAGGAAAATTCCCGCCGCCATTTGGAGATAGCGGCTTCACTTTTGAGTTGCCTATGTAGGCGGCTAATTACGCTTCGAGTTCTTGCTGTCCAATGCTGAAGGGGGTTTTCGCAATTCAGAATACCGGAAGCAAGTGATCACGTGATCATTCACCATTCCAACTGCTTGCATGAAGGCATAACAGATCGTCGTGCCCACAAATTTGAATCCGCGCTTCTTCAAATCTTTGCTCATGGCGTCTGAAACCTGAGTGCTGGCCGGCACGAGTGCAAAAGATTTTCGTACTTGTGTCGGCTTGCCGTCGACAAAAGCCCATATATAGCGATCAAATGAACCAGACTCACCTTGGATTTTCAGGAACGCTTTTGCATTCAGCACGGCCGATGCGATCTTCAAGCGGTTGCGAATAATTCCTTCATTCTTCAACAAGCTCGCCATCTTTCGCAGTTCATAGCGCGCGATTGTTTCTGGATCGAAGCCGTCGAAGGCTGAGCGATAGTTCTCGCGCTTTTTGAGAACGGTATCCCAGCTCAAGCCGGCCTGCGCTCCTTCAAGGATAAGAAATTCAAATAACGTGCGATCATCGTGGACCGGCACTCCCCATTCTTCATCGTGATAGCGGATCGCCAGTTCGTTGCTGGGCCACGGACAGCGAGTAAGCGAGTCCTTCTTGTGTTTACCGTCTGCCATAACGATGCTGTAAGCGAAATTTAATCGCGCTAGCGCTGAAATGGGAGTAAAGAATGAGAATAAGTATAGCGGCAAAGGCTATGACCAAACGTGTGCTCCCTTTGTAACTTGGCGAACAATGGGACCTGCTCCTACAGTCGGTTAAGCGAACACCTCCCGTGCGGGTCTTCGGCCCCTGACGTGCATCTAACTAGGTAAGACGCTCAAGATCATTGATGGGCAGCGTCTTAAGGGTGAAAATTTTGGATAAGCGGGGAACGAACTACATACAATCCGTGATCTGCCGGGGGCTGGCAATCCTGGCAATCTCTGCGGCCCCGCTATTTGGTCAATCAGAACTCGCCCAATCGAAGTCATTTATCCCGCCCAACACCGCATCCGTTTCATTGCCCAGTTCCGAAAGCACGCCTGAAGCCGACCAACCGGTCACGACTATAACCAAGCGGGTTGACGAGGTTACGGTTCTATTCACCGCGACCGACAAGCACGGCAAATTTGTTCGTGATCTGGGTGAAGACGATTTCGCGATTCGCGACGACCACAAGCCTCCGCAGGCGGTCGTAAATTTTGGCAGCCAGACTAATCTTCCGCTGGAGCTCGGATTATTGATCGACACCAGCGGCTCCGTGCATGCGCGCTTTGACTTTGAGCAAGAGGCTGCGGTCAGCTTTCTGCAGCACACTTTGCGAGTGAACTATGACAAAGCTTTCGTCATGGGATTCAACACGCACAGCCAGGTTACGCAAGGTTTCACGGATAACGTCTCGCTACTCGCGAGCGGCGTGCACCATCTGCAGAATCGCGGCGGTACGGCTCTATATGACGCGGTTTACAAGGCGTGCCACGACATCCTGATCAAAGCGGATGACAACCGCCCGGTTCGGCGAGCCATCATTCTAGTGAGTGACGGTGAAGACAATCAAAGCGATGTCAGCCGTTCACAGGCGATCGAAATGGCGCAGCGGGCCCAGGTAATCATCTATGCCATTTCGACCGACGACAGTGGATTGATCCTTCGCGGCGATAAAGTGCTCCAGCAACTTGCGGACGCAACCGGCGGCCGCGCCTTCTTTCCGTACAAAATGAAGGACGTTAAGAACTCGTTCGCCGCTATCGAAGACGAGTTACGAAGCCAGTACGTTGTTTCCTACCACCCCGCGGATTTCGACGCCGATGGACGCTATCGCCCCATCGAGATCACAGCCCTAAAAAAAGATGTTCAAGTTCGGGCTCGACGGGGCTATTATGCTCCTCAACAATAAAAATCTGTACAGCAGTTGCTGTATGACTGCCTAGAAGCCACTCTAGGAAGAAACGAAATGTTTCCCAAGTTTCTTGGGAAGTTTTTCTACGCCCTAGTGTGAGCTCACGCTCTTTGAAATAGCTGCATCTGATTGACGTTGAACCTCTATCCCCCAAAGGAGAAACGGCAAAGCAGTTGCCAATATAAACAACATGCATACAGAACTCGCACGCTTCCCCATCGTGTCTGGAGTTCAGCAGCGTCAGGTTTGGTCTGAGACCCACCCTGACGCCTCCTGCGACGAACGAGTTTCACCGAAGCACCACGTTAGGTGGAACAAAGTTCTCGGCCTTGTAACCCTCCTCGGAGTAAGTGCAGGAGGCTGGACTTTGCTTGGAATTGCGATTGAACGAATGGTGAGATAGGACTTTCGCCGTTCAGAGCCGAAGCGCTGCATCGCGTAGTGCTCCGGCTCTGCCGTTTATTTTTACCATTCTCAGACCGGGTTATTCGTCATAGTGCAATAGCGAGAACACGTCATACCCTCGCAACTTGTCTCGCCCATGCAAGAAATCAAGTTCCACCACAAAGCCTAATCCGGCAATTTCCGCTCCGAGGGAGTCGGCGAGTTTCGCGGTGGCTTCGGCGGTTCCCCCCGTCGCCAGGAGATCATCGGCGATGATCACTCGTTGTCCTTTTTGGATCGCGTCTTTGTGGATCTCAAGCGTGTTGGTGCCGTATTCGAGAGCGTAGTCGTACTTGACGGTTTCCGCAGGGAGCTTGCCGGGCTTGCGCACCGGAACAAAGCCTGCGTTCAAGCGATAAGCCAGTGCCGGAGCGAAAATAAATCCACGGGCTTCCATGCCGAGAACCAAGTCAACGTCTTTGTCGATATAGTGCTCGGCAAGAGCGTCAATCAGCGTAGCCAGTCCCAGGTTGTCTTTAAGTAGAGTGGTGATGTCGTAGAAAAGAATTCCAGGCTTGGGGAAGTCGGGAATTTCCCGAATGAGCTTTTTCAGCGGTTCGCAATTCGTACCATTCTTCGCCGCACTCTGTTTCAAGGCATTGTCCCTTACAACAGGATTCGACATCTACCAGGCTCCCTCAATTCGAAATGTAGTTAAGCTGGAAACCGGCTTTGCTTCGGACTCTTCAACGTTATCAACGCGGGCCGCTCGAGGCCCTTGCTGCAAGCGTGCTCGCAAACCGCTGAGTTGTTCGCGCGTGCCCATGGCTAACACCTCGACGGTTGAATCAGGATTGTTGCGAACCCATCCAGCTATGCCGAGAATGTGAGCCTCGCGTTCAACGAACCAGCGAAAACCAACTCCCTGGACGCGTCCGCGAACCAGGAAACGGCGGGCTTGAACACTATCAACCATACCGTGGCAACTCCGTCCTCAACATTCTATTCTGCAGGTTCTGGCATCAAAATTAGAATAAGTGTTATCGCCAAAACTAATGAGAGGATAGCTATGCAAAGCCGGTTCCCATGGCGAAAGTCCGTACCCTTGTAAAAGAAGAATAGTGCGGGGATAATCGCCAGCCTGCGTCGCGAAGACTGTTGACTCTTGGTGAGTATATAAGCTCCGAACCCAGTCGTTGCTATATCAGTACCTCCCGCTCCAATCACAATTGCAGGGTAAATGCGCCAGGAGTTCACGTTACAGAAAAGAAGCTCGACGACGATTGTGTACATGCAAGCAGCAGCAAGTCGCCACCTCAGCCCTTCCCCGACACGAGAAAGCTTGATCTGCGAAACGTCTTCTTCGTCCGAGCCCTGTGTTATCGATGATTCGTAAAACCACGTGTAAACCAGGGCAAAAATGATCGCAATTGCAAAGAAAGAGAGGAGCTGACTATCGGATAAACGGCCATTCTTGAAAAGTAACGATAGAGCCCATTCCTTTCTCGGCTACGCTCTCGACAAATAAGCGCCCTCAGACGTATCCACGCGAATCTTCTCGCCCTCATTAATGAACGGCGGAACCTGCACTACGAGTCCGGTCTCGGTCTTCGCGGGCTTAGTTACGCTGGATGCCGTCGCGCTCTTGAGTCCCGGCTCGGTTTCTACTACCGTCAATTCCACCGTCTGTGGCAATTCGATTCCCACTGCTTTGCCGTCAAAGAATTCTACTTTGATCTGCAGATTCGGAATCAGGTAATCGATCGCATCGCCCAAAATCTCCCGCGTCAAATGCGTTTGCTCAAAGTTGGTTGTATCCATGAAGTAGTAGCTGTCGCCATCGGCGTACAAGAATTCCATATCAGTCTCATCGACATTAACTTTTTCAATCGGATCAGGTGAGCGGAAGCGATGCTCGAACATGGCTCCGGTGCGGAGGTTGCGAAGTTTGGCCTGAATGAAAGCGCGCAGATTGCCGGGAGTGCGGTGCTCGACGCTGAAGACCGAATGCAGATCGTTGTTATGCTTGATGATCATGCCCGGGCGAAGCTGGGTGGCAGGAATAGACATTGCTGATCAATCTCCTTAATAAATGACGCTGCTGATAATGACGGCTGACGGACGGCGGTAGGCCTTATGCTCCGGCAGATATGGGGACCAACCCGTTATTTTATACGGACTTGCGCCAGTTTGGGAAATTGCGACGTAGAGACGATCGCCGAATACAGCGCTATGCCATTCCGAGACATCTACAATATGTCATTGCAGGTACCACTGTTCATCGAAGAGGTGCTCTTATGAGAGAAGGAAGATATAGGGCGTCCGATCACGGAAGCCACGTTGGAACGGCCATTGCCTTTCTACTGATTGGTTTGGGAGCAGGCACACTGCTCGGGGCTTTGTACTCTCCAAAAGCTGGCAAGCAGATGCGAAAAGAACTGGGACGCCGCTATAAGGATGCGAGAGAATCGATCGACGATTGGGCTGACGACGCAAAGGATATCGCGGAAGAGGTGATCGAGCGCGGAACGGAAATCGTTGAAGAGCTTCGGGAACGAGTCGCGCCCTTCGCAAAAGGCGTTCGCCGATAAGATCGGGGAGCTGCTAGCCTGGATGTTTTCGGAAGCGTACGGCCTTAGGAAATTACGACTCTACCCGAACATCCCTGAGAAGAAGCCTTTGATTTTTCCGAAAAATCCGTGGTGCGGTTTTTTCGGTGCAAATTCGGCGGGCGGCGCTAGAACAATGGTCGTCGGTGAGGACTGTGGTGCGGGCGAGGTAATTGGCAGCTTTGCCGCTTCGTTAACTGGGGCAGGAAGCGGCGATGGTCCAGGCGGAGGCGGATCACCGGCCCGGAACACAAATGGGGCTTCCACATGAATTTGGACGTCGTTGGGCTGGGGGCCAGGAAGCGCCGCCGTTTCCGGTCCAGCGGCAATCACTGCCGCCTGAGGATTTGCCACATTCGCTTCGTTGCCATTGCTGCTCGGAGCGGCAGCTTTCGGCTCGGTTCCATTGCGGCTTTCAGCAACAGAGCTTTTCGCCTCATCCCCTGGCTTAGACAACTGCATCGACTCAGGGAGCTTCTTTTCCGGCAGTGCGGGGTTCGGTTGTTCCGAAGCTAGCAAGAGCGAATTATTGGGTGCCGGACAACCGCAGCCCTGCGGTACTGCGCTGTCGACCGCGATCAGCCGTCCAGAGCGAAACACGACTTGCTCGCCAGGTTTAACCTGGTATGTTCCATCTCCAATCAGTTCCGAAACAATCGCTGACGCGGTGTTCCCCGGTAGCGCCCGAACGCAAGTATTGCCGCGTGAGTCCGCGCTGACAGCGTAATGGAACTCCCCCGGACCCGCGAGAAGAATACGGAAATCCGGCGTCAGGATGGAATCTGCCGAGCTTTGCAGGTTGTAATGTGCTTCCAGCGATCCGGTACCCATACCGAGCATCAAGTCGCGGCCATTAGGAGAAGTCGTTACGGACAGCGTGGTCCCTGGACAAACTCGTACCTGCCCGCCGCGTCCCAAATTCAAAACCGCGGCCTCGGCGCCCGCTGTGACTGATGATCCGGTAGTCAAGCGATTTCCGGCCAGCACCACCGATCCTAAACCTCCCGTACTCACCGGAACGACTGAACGCTGTTCTTCGTGAGGAAGACCTACGACGGACGGGGGCTCGGAAACTTCTCCCGCCGAGTGCAAGCGCACCATCAGGCGGTTACCAACCTCTTCCCACGTGTAGTTCATGGGCTTGAGCAGATCGACAACAATTCTTGTGATGGGCGGAGAGTTCTGGAATTGATGGACGCGGATCCCAGCCACCTCTAAGCTGCGAAAATCGACATACTTCTTCTTCATCACAACTGTCGAGTCAGGCAAGTCGATCACCAGCCGCAGGGGGTTATCCAGTTTCTGTACGGCTGGAATGAGCGGATTCGTAGTAATGATTTCGAGCGCCGGACCGTCCTTGCCAGCGATCACTCCGACTGCCTGGACTACCGCCGGAGATTTGACTGCGGACGCAGATAGCGGGCCGGATTGAGCGCCCGCGGATAACACGCAAATCAGCGGCATCGCGAGGCATGAGGCACGAAACCGCATACCGAAGGACGGAAGGAAATTCATCTGAGAAGAAATTAGCTGCTTAAAAGCAAGATAACACCAGCAGAGAAACGAGAGAAGTGTGCAGAAGGATCAAGATAGGGGATTGCGGGAGATCTTTTCGCCGAGACTTAGGGTTCCGGCAAGAACTCGTATTCGTCGATGACCGCCGCGACCGCAACCTTGCCTTCATTCTCCTCGTCGACCCGCACAACCTTACCCGTGCATCTCACTCGAATGGCTTCTGTCAGCGTAATCTCGGGTGGAAGGGTAAGCGTAAATTCAATGCCTGATCCGGTCGCAATGCTAGACTCGATGAAAAAACAGATGCCGCGTGCGCTCACATCACGCGTCTGGGCCTGCATCTCTTGCGCTCCGTTTTCTGCGGTTGCAACTGCAACCGGTAGCCGTAATCCGAATCGGCGGGTTGCTCGTTTATCTTGCTGAGCTTTGTCTTGCTGAGCCTCGGCCATGGACTCTCCTGAATCGTGTAAAGCATGGCTGTTTGTGGGCAGGGTGTCAATGGCAAAAGTGTGCCGGGGAGCGTCCCATTATCAGACTGCCGCAAATTTTAAGCTGATCCCCGCTGATTCAGCGGAGCGTCACAACAGGCACGAGAACATCCCGTGTGCGGGTTTGTTATAAGCTGGAATAGGAACTCGCGATGATTTTCGTTCTCGACAACTACGATTCCTTTACTTACAACCTCGTCCAATATCTCGGCGAGCTCGGCGCTGAAGTTGTGATCAGGCGCAATGATCAGGTCACGGTGCCCGAGGTTGCTGACATGCGCCCAGAACGCATTGTCGTTTCACCCGGGCCTTGCACCCCGCGCGAGGCGGGCATCAGCGTTAATCTTATCCGCCATTTTGCGGGCAAGGTTCCAGTGCTCGGAGTGTGCCTAGGACACCAAGCCTTAGGCGAAGCCTTTGGCGCAAAAGTCGTTCGTTCCGCTCATCTGATGCATGGCAAGACTAGCCAAGTGCATCATGACAATCGGTCAATCTTCCAGGGTTTGCCTTTTCCCATCACTGCCACTCGTTATCACTCGCTTATCGTGCAAGAGTCCGATCTACCAGCGGACCTCGAAGTCAGTGCATGGACCACGGAGCGCGACGGCTCGCGAACCATTATGGGACTGCGGCATAGAAAATTCATGCTGGAGGGCGTGCAGTTTCATCCCGAGAGCGTACTGACGGACCAGGGAAAAAGGTTAATCGAGAATTTTCTGAAGATTTAAACTTCGAGAGCTGGTTCTATCGTCATGCAATCTTGAGGGGAAAGAATGTTCAATGTGCGTCGCGTGTTTTTCCTGCTCCTTCTTGTCACGTACTCGTTAACAATTTGCGAAGCACAACAAGTCTCGCAGCTGACTCCTGCTCAAATCGGCGACATCGAAAAGACAATCACCACGTTCATGGCTGAAGAACACGCGCCCAGCATTTCAGTTGCAATTGCTAAAGGCGGCAAGATCGCTTGGACTGGCGCCTACGGCTTCTCGGATTTAGAAAACTTTGTCCCCGCAAAAACTTCGACCATGTACCGATTGGCATCGATCTCGAAGCCCATTACCGCAACTGCCGTCATGCAACTGGTTCAGGCCGGCAAGATCGACCTCGATGCACCCGCTCAGAAATATTGTCCGGCTTACCCGCAAAAGCAATGGACAATCACAACCCGAGAATTGCTTGGTCATCTGGCCGGAGTTCGACACTATAAAAGAGACGAAGAAAACCACAGCACAAGTCATTTCAAGTCGATAGTGGATTCTCTCGACTTTTTCAAATCCGAACCGCTCGATCTCGAACCCGGAACCAAATTCAAGTACTCGACATTCGGATTCTCAATCTTAGGATGCGAAGTCGAAGGTGCATCCGGCACGAGCTACATGGATTACTTGCAGAGAAATATTTTTCAGCCGGCCCACATGCAGCACATTCGTTCAGATGACACCTACGCCATCATCCCGAACCGCGCTCGCGGTTATCGAAAGAACGAGAGCGGCGAGGTGGTGAACACATATCTGGCGGATACCAGCAACAAAATTCCTGGTGGAGGCCTGATCTCGACGCCGACGGATCTCGCCGATTTCGCCATTGCAAGCATGCAAGGAAAGCTGGTGACGAAAGCAACCGAAGAACAGATGTGGATGCCACAAAAGACTAGCGACGGAAAGAAGACTACCTATGGGTTGGGTTGGGAAATCGGAGATTTGCAGGGGAAGAAGAAGATTGCGCACAGCGGAGGCCAACCAGGAACAACCACCAATCTGGCCATGCTGCCCGACCTTGATCTAGCAGTGGCCGTAATGTGTAACATGGAAGACGCTCACGTCCGCGAATTGGCAGACAAAATTCTGGAACAAGTCGCGCCTTAGTACAGGGCGAAATTCAGCGTCCTAAAATCTCAATCCTTCTCTAAAATTCGTGACCACCGTGAGGGATTGGCTGACCTGTTGCGAGACCCGATCCAGCAGGATTTTCCTCCCGTCGGGAGTGACATCGTAGAACGGCAAGCGCCCCCCGCGCCCGAGCTGGACCTCACAAACCACTTGCACTGAGTCGTATTGCCCGGCGCGAGCGGCTGGACGGCGAGCTCGAGCGTGTTCACCGACACCGCGAACCAGTGGATGCCCTAAACCAAAGCTCTCCACACGCCTCCTGATTCGCCGCGGACGTGCCGGCTCGGAGCGACCAAGCCGTCGCTTAATATACCTTGACACGTATATGCTCTGTGGGGTACATTAAGAGCGTGGAATCTGTCTTCGAAATCATTGCAGAGCCGAACCGCCGCGCGATATTGAGCCTCCTGGTCTCGTCACAACAGTCGGTTGGAGAGATCGAGCGTCAGCTTCGTATGCCGCAGCCGACTGTGTCAAAGCACCTGCGAGTACTGCGCGAGGCCGGTTTCGTGGAATCCACGGTGGACGCACAGCGCCGCCTCTACCGGCTGAAACCTGAACCACTTCAGGAGGTCGATGCCTGGCTGGCTCCGTTCCGTCGGTTCTGGTCCGCTCACCTAGATGCTCTCGAACGCCACCTCGACCGTATGGATCAGAAAACACCAACGAAAAGGAAGACAAGGAGAAGGAGATGACCGACCGCGAACAATACACACCGGGTCCGGCCAGCGGGGCGCAAATACGAAAGGACCGGGGACAAAACGATGAAGACAAGTGGACGCTCATTCTCGTCCGAGACCTGCGCCACTCGCCGGAAAAAGTCTGGCAGGCGCTTACCGACCCGGCGCATCTGCGCGAGTGGGCGCCCTTTGAGGCCGATGGGAACCTGGGTACGGTTGGAACGGTGAAGCTCACCTGGGTAGGAGCGCCCACGCCGCAGGAAACAACAGTGAGGCGAGCCGACGCTCCAAAGGTGCTTGAGTACAACGATGTGCGGTGGGAACTCGAAGCGCTTGGTGGCGGCACGCGCCTGACGCTGTGGCACAACATCGATCGCCACTTCATCTCAATGGGTGCTGCCGGGTGGCACATTTGTTTCGATGTTCTGGATCACCTTCTCAGCGGAACTCCCATCGGCCGCATCGTTGGCGTCGAGGCTATGAGTTTCGGCGGTTGGCAGCGGCTGAACACCGAGTACGCCAAGCAGTTCGGTATTGCAACGCCCAACTGGCCGCCTAAGGCGGCCCAAGAATCGTGAATCGAGGTGGATGAAGCGCGCATGCGCTCTCGCCGATAAATGGAGCACAAATTGGTCATGAAAGATGCCACCAAGCGTTCGATTTTTCGCTGGATTCACCTCGTCTTTAGCATTCCGATACTCGGTTATATTTATAGTCCGTTTGAAAAACTTCCAAACTATGCCCCCGCTACTCGGTTTGTCTTCCTTCCTGTAATGGTGGTTTCGGGATTGTGGATGTGGAAAGGCCATGTCCTTCGCCGATTTATTTCGAAGAGATCGGCGGGTAGCACAGGTTCGTACTCGAACCTGTAATCTTCGACCAGCGATGATGTGGCGGCATCAGAAGCGGCTTCCACTTGCGGAGGTTGCAGGTTACGCTCAGCGCAGCTAAGAAACGCAAGGAAGTTCTGGTCGTGCGTTCTAAGCATGGAACGCCAATCTAATCGCGTATGACGTGGACAGAAGCATTTCGCAAGGGGCGCGCTCGTTGGCTGATGTGGACCGGGATATGCCCTGCTCTCGCCTGCGGCTTCCTCATCAAAGGAGGGACACAATCTGAGCTTCTGTGGGCTGTGGTGATCGGGGCTGCGAACGGCACAGCAGTAGATTCGCGGTTGGCCCGGCTTCGGAAAAGGGTGCAATGATCCTCTCAGGGCTTTTCGCAGGGACACCGTTCTACTTTATCGCCAGTTCTATTATCGTGATGGAATTGATTGAGGCACGACAACTACATCGCGACCTGCTGTCAGATGTGATCCCGCTTGTTTCAGCCTTCCTCATAGTCGGAATTGCAATTTCGTTTGCGCAGGGTCTCCGGGTACGCAGGCGCATGAGGCGGGATTTGACGTTAACGTAGCTTCGCAGACGTTCGGAAAGGCAGGCTGAGCGACCTATAATCCCGTCGACGCTAACCTTGAATTTTGCGTGGTCATGCACTCAACATGATTCCAATCATCCTTTGCTAAGCAGGAAGGCTATGTCGAACGTAACTCTTTCAAAAAAACAACGTGAAGAACTACTCAGATCATTAAAAGCCCGTTTTGAGAAAAACATGAACCGCCATAAAGGTCTTGAATGGGCTCAAGTACAAGCAAAGCTGGAAGCTAATGCTGAAAAACTGTGGTCATTCAATGAAATGGAAAGAACAGGCTGTGAACCGGACGTTGTTGGCCATGACAAAAAGACCGGCGAATACATTTTTTATGATTGTTCAGAGGAAAGTCCTAAAGGCCGCAGAAGCGTTTGCTACGACCGTGAAGCGCTGGAGTCAAGGAAAGAACATAAACCAGAAGATAACGCTATTGATATGGCAGTTGCCATGGGCGTTGAGCTTTTAACGGAAGAACAATATCGAGGGTTGCAGAAACTTGGAAATTTCGATACGAAAACGTCAAGCTGGGTGAAAACACCTTCTCCTATCAGAAAACTCGGCGGCGCCCTCTTTTGTGATCGCCGCTACGACACTGTTTTCGTGTATCACAATGGTGCGGAATCTTACTATGCCGCTAGGGCGTTCCGCGGCTCGCTAAGGGTCTAGCGAGAACAATCTCATCTCTGACAGGACGGGTGGCCCATTCAAGCCCCGGTTTTGGCTTGAGTGGGGCAGTTCTACCGCTGGACAAAGTCTTCCCGCCGCTCGTTCGCGTTTTCGTGCCCTCCATTCTGACTCGATCTCGACCCGCCCCTCATAGCTGGTTGCGTCGTGGCCAAAACCGCTCCACTCCGAGGGACACCCCATTTTCGCTTTGAACTAGGAGCAACTGGGCTTAGGATTACCCGGACACTAATCTCCATGCGATCCTGAAAACTTTGGGGGAGGATGCAAGCATGAAAAAATCAATCGTTTTGTGGGCGCTCATGTTTTTGATTTCCTCGGGCATCGGGTTGCCTGCGAGTTTCGCGCAAGGTTTGGGAGCGACGCAGCTCGGGCCCGGTCTGCAGAATTTCACCGACTGCCAGAATCAGGTGCAGGGCCACCGCGAACACCTCATGGCCGACCGTCTGCAAGCCAAGCTCGACAAATCCACCTCGCTCACGCCCGAGGATCGCGACATCTGGGTCGCTGAAATCCGTGCTCTTCGCCAGGTCAAACCCTCGCAGCCCTACAAGGAGCCCGACCCGAAGAACCCGCAGCGTTATTTTCTCGGACTGACCAACGACGAACAAACTGCCATCAATTCTATGCACAACCGCTTCGTGCAGGAAAACAATCTCGCCTGCGAGAAAAAGTACGGTGGCATGACGCGCTACTCGCCAGGCTCAGACCAGTCCGGCCAGGCGCGCTACGAAGAGGAATTGAAGGACAACATACAGACGGCCACCGACATCGCGACCATTCCCGTGGGCCCGCTTCCCAGCCCGCATCCCAAGACACTGGAGCAGATGCACGAAGAGAGGAGAGCGGCGCAGCAGGCTAACCGGCAGGCGGCGGCCCAGCAGATCAGCGGTTGCACCGACTCGGCCAAAGGGCTGCGCTTGAGCATCATGGCGGATAAGATGCAGCAAAGGCTCACCGCCAGCAAGGGACTGTCGGCCAAAGAGCGCGCCGATTTCGAGGCCGACATAAAAGCCACGCGCGATGCCGCCGACCAGAAACTGGACTACGCCCCGACGGTGGACCCAAAAAATCCCAGTCGGGCCATGATGCGCCTGACCGCACAGGATCAAACCGAGTTGATAACTGAATTCTCGAATCGCTACCTGGCGACGATGCAGAACTGCGTGCATGCGGGGGCGCCGGCGCGGAGTGCGGCGCATTAAGCACCCGATCCGCAGTCCGTCCGCTCTTGCGATGATCTCCGGTTGGGATGACGGGTGGCCCATTCAAGCCCGGTTTTGGCTTGAGTGGGGCAGTTCTACAGCTGGACACAGTCTTCCCGCCGCTCGTTCGCGTTTTCGTGCCGTCCACTCCGATTCGATCTCAACCCGTCCCTCACAGCCAGTTGCGTAGTGGCGAAAACTGCTCCACTCCCAGTCCTCCGGACGCTTGCACAACCCAGCGTTCACCGGATTGCGATGAATGTAACGCAGCTTCTCCACAAACTGCGGATAATTTCGAATGTTGAGATCGTAGTACCTCTTTTGCCAGAAATGATCCGCATCGCCAATCAAACGCCGCGATACTCCTTGCCTCAACGACTTCAGCGCATCGGCCAGCGTATCCTGTTGTGGTTCGCTGAGCAGGAGGTGAACATGCTCCGGCATGACTACGTACCCATAAACGTGAAGCCTGAAACTGCGCCGCACGCGCTCCAAGGCTGACTCGAAGATTTCTCGGCTTGCGTCCTTGGTAAACAACCGACGGCGACGGTAGCGGCAGAAAGTGACAAAATGACTCTGCCCACTGTGGTGAAAACGCGTTAGTCCCCTTGGCATGAGGACAATCTAGTTCGGTTCGCCGGACTGAGTGTGTGACGTGTGAACATCCCCCCCTCAAGCCAAAAGCGGGCTTGAGTGGGCCACCCGTCGTCATGCCATTCCCAACAATTTTGAGTCTCTTTGTGGATCTTGTGTAGGGCAGTCAGTACAGGAGCACTCTAAATGGAGAATCCCACGATTGGCGGAACACCTTGCGAGCCGCGGCCCGAAAGCCTTGGGTTGTCTCGAATCATTCGCTCATGTTGCGCCGTGTTGCTGTTCCTGATCGCAGTCATTCCAGTGATAAGTCGCGCCAAAACGCGGCAACAGGCGACGCTAACCGGCTCAAATCCAACTCCAAGACCTGCTGTGCCCGAAGTGCTTGCTGCCTTCGACCAATACGAAGTCGTCGCTATGCCGCAAGGACATGGGTTGAGAGATCTGGATGATTTCATTTTTTCGCTGATCCGCTACCCCGGTTTTTCCGACAAGGTGAATGACATTGCTGTCGAGTGTGGTAATTCGCTACCAGCCCATCTTGGATCGTTACATAGCCGGAAACGATGTGCCTTTTGCGGAGGTTCGGAAAGTCTGGCGAAATACAACGCAGCCCTCGTGCGGCATGTCGGGATTCTTCGAGCAATTTTTCCCTCTCGTGCGGGCGATGAATGAAAAGCTCGCTGCGGAAAAGCGCCTGCGGGTGTTGGCAGGTGATCCTCCCATTGACTGGGACCAAGTCAAAAGCTTTCAGGACATTTTGAAAGTCGTTCATCGGGATGCCAGTATCGCTTCTGTGATGGAGAAAGAGGTTTTGGCAAAACATCGCAACGCTCTGATGCTCTTCGGGGCATTCCATCTCATGCATGGAGCTGATGGAAGCGCTGTGTCGATCTATGAAAAAGACTATCCAAACCTCACGTTCGTCATTAGCGATCTTGGCTTTTTCGATACAGAGTTGCCGGCTCTCTCCAGTAGCCCATTCGTCACATGGCCGATTCCGTCGCTCGCGCGAGCAAAGGACACATGGCTGGGCGGTTTTGATTTAGGTCATTTTCTTCCGCCTCCGACGCTGATCGACAAAGACTGCAACGTGCACACCGACTTTTCCAAGGAACTCCAAAAACCAATGGCTGACCTGGTTGATGCGTTCCTCTATCTCGGCCCGCAAGATTTGAGACTAGTAGAGCAAATACCAGCTGATATCGCTTTGGATGTTGATTACAGGATGGAACTACGGCGGAGAGAAACTCTGCCCGGATTTCCTGCGCCACCCATTGGGACGCTGAAGGACTCCGACCAGCAGATTGTGAACGGGGCCGAACATGCCCTGCTTAAGATCCCTAAGCCGCCGGACCCAAAGTCGGCAGTGCAGAGTTGTCTTGACCTCAAGAACCGCAGTAGCAAACCACAATAGCTCAATGCTCCGACCTTTGTAACCTACTTCCAACCTCCCATATCAGACTCCGCCTCTCGCGGTCTCGACCGCTCTCAGTACCGCTCCCGCTTTGCTCATGCACTCTTGAAACTCCCGCTCTGGATCGGAATCCGCAACGATTCCCGCACCTGCTTGGAGATACGCCTGCTTACCCTTCATCAGCATGGTGCGAATCGCTATACAGGAATCGAGATTTCCTGCGAAGTCGGCATAGAGCACCGACCCTCCGTAAATTCCACGCCGCACTGGTTCGAGCTCTTCGATAATTTGCATGGCGCGAACCTTTGGTGCACCACTCAGCGTCCCTGCGGGAAAACATGCCGCGAAGGCATCGAGGGCGTCCAGGCCTTCCCAGAGTTGGCCTTCCAGTGCAGAGACGATATGCATCACGTGCGAGTATCGTTCGACATACATCAGGTCTTTCACTTTTACAGAGCCGTATTCGCTGACCCGGCCCAGATCGTTGCGTCCTAGGTCCACCAGCATGACGTGCTCGGCGCGTTCCTTTTCGTCGTGCAGCATTTGCTGTTCAATACGCCGGTCTTCCGCATCATCAGCTCCCCGAGGGTGCGTCCCAGCAATTGGCCGGTACTCCAATTTTTTCCCCGTAACCCGTACCAGCATTTCGGGAGACGAACCCAAGACGTGCGTGTCTTCCATCCGCAAAAAATACAAATACGGTGAAGGATTCACCGTCCTTAGCGCGCGATAAATGTCGAACGGGGCGACTTCGGGAACAAAGTCCAGGCGCTGCGAGAGCACCACTTGAAAGATGTCTCCCGCCGCAATGTATTCTTTCGCGCGCTCCACAGATTTCAAAAACCGCGCATGGCTGGTTCCCGTATTGATCTTCAGTTTGTTTTTTCCGGGGCCTTCATTCGCGGAAGAGGCTTTCTGCCAATTCACGGATCGAAGTCCGCGTGCAAGCTGCTTCTCTAAAACCGCAATGTCGGCCAGCGCCCGTTCGTAAGCTTTCTTCGGACTCTCGCGCGAGACATCAGCATTGGCAACAATATGGATCTGATGTCGAAGGTGATCGAATGCCAGCAGCCGGTCGAAGAACATCAGCACGCAATCGGGAAGTGAAAGATCATCAGTCGCATGCTCGCCAATTTTTTCAAACTGGCGCACGCTATCGTACGCGAAGTATCCAACAGCTCCCGCCGTAAACGGGGGCAGCCCCGGAATTGTCGCAGGTCGATGAGTTCGCAACAGTTCCTTGGCAAGTTGTAGAACGCTGCCCTGCTGTTTCTCAATGCGCTTCCCGCGTTGCAGCACGATTCCCTGCCCGCGGGCTCGTACCGTCATATAAGGACGTGCGCCGAGAAACGTATATCGCCCGATCTGCTCGCCGCGCTCAATCGACTCAAGCAGAAACGCGTTCGGCTCTTTTTCGGCAATGGCAAGAAATGCCGACACGGGTGTCAGTAAATCAGCCGTAACCGACTTAACTACTGGGACCAGCGTGGCTTCCCGCGCCAGCCGGGCAAATTCTTTGTAATCGGGTCGAATCATGCGTGTGAAGCAGCATTATAGGGGAATGCGCGCCAGCGCGTTCGCCACGGTAACCAGCGAATGAATTGACTGATTCCATTACACGATAGAAGATGTTTCATCGCCAGCTTGCCCCGTGCGGAGGCACATTGCGAATTAAATTTTGGGGAGTTCGTGGATCCACACCGGCTCCTCAGCCCGAGAACATGCGCTATGGCGGGAATACTTCCTGCGTGGAAGTGCGCATTGGCGAAAAGATTTATATCTTCGATTGCGGCACCGGATTCCGCGTGCTCGGCAACCACCTCCGCCGTGAATTCAACGGCAAACCGATGTTTGCCCACGTCTTCGTCTCTCATTTTCACTGGGACCATATTCAAGGCATGCCGTTTTTCGCGCCCCTTTACGACGGTCCGGATAACCGTTTTGCATTTCACTCCTCCAATCGCACCAGCACCATTCAACGTGTCATGCAAGAGCAAATGGCCCCTCCATACTTCCCCGTCGGCTTGCGTGACATGAAGGCCCGCCGTGATTTCTACAATTTGGACGAAGGCCGCATACAAATCGACGACCTAACGCTTGAGACCAAGTGGCTCAATCATCCCCAGGGATGTCTGGGTTTTCGTCTCGAAACCAAGGAAGGCATCTTCGTCTACGCCACGGATAACGAGCCCGGCAGCCCAGTATTCGACGCCAATGTCAGAAAGCTCGCGGAGGGTGCGGATGTGCTGATCTATGACGCCCAATATCTGCCGGAAGAATACGAAGCCCGCAGGCGCGGCTGGGGACACAGTCACTGGCGGGAGGCGATCAAGGTAGTCATGGAGAGTGGTGCGAAAGAATTGGTGCTCTACCACCATGATCCCGAGCACGACGACGCGTGCATTGATGGAGTGGTGCAAGAAGCTCGCAATCACTTCGCGCGGGTAAGAGCAGCGGCGGAAGGAATGGAAATCGTCCTGTGAAGCTCCCTTTAGGCGATTTTGAACACAGAATACGTCAGTGCCTCAGTGTTATTTAAATGCTTAACTCGGCCGAGTCGTTCCAAAAATTGTACTTGTATCCCTTTCGAATCAGCGCAATAAAGTCCTGAGGCTTAGCAACGATCCCAGGCCAGTTCACCGAAAAGAAGATGATCCTGAGTAGGTCCATTGCAATGCGGTCGGGCTTTTCCCGGAACTCCTCGATGGTGGTATTAACCGAGAATGCTACGTCATCGTCAAGCGGGGAGCCGGGGCGAGACTCCAAAGATCGCCAAACTGCGTGGAGCCAAGGGTAACGATAGAAGTGAGCGTGGTCTCAATTAGAATTGGTCCTTGAATAACCCCATCGCTACAAGCATCTTGCTTGCGTGTTTGATGAAGAGGAGCACTGTCCCTACGAGTTGCTAAAGGTGAATACCCGGAGTTCCATTGCTATTCCCCTCAATTTGCGTGCAGTAGAAAAGCATTCCCCAGATATTGGCCTCAAATACCGAAAGGTCCTCGGTTGCCTTTAGGGCAATCGTGCTCTCATGTTGCGAAACGATATCGCGGACGTTGGGAAAGTTGAATCCGCGCCAGTCCACCGCGGTGCTGATAATGAGCGGCTTAAGCTTCTCGTGTTCACAGATGGGTCGCGCGGGAAAGCGTGGAACCCCACAAAGCTCAAGAAGCGACCCCATTTTTGTCTTGTTGCCAGTGCGATCTGTACCTCGAGCAGCGAACATACCGAATCTCTTTTTCGCTCTTGCTAGTAGGCTAGATCGGCGGTCTCGCACTAGCCTCCTGCGATCTGATAAATGCCTCAGTTCGTTCTCGTTGGCCAACCGAGCCTCAAAGCGCGAGCTGAATTCGTCGGTACGAACGTAAACGCCCTCCTACCATTCAAGAAATGCGGAGCCACATCGCTTTCGGCTGTATAGATGACGTAACAGAACTTCCCATCGTTCTCAGGCGCCGGAATAGGATCAGACACTTCGGCGATCAATGGCGGGCTGACCGCGCCAAAGCACCACTGCGTTATCGTTTTGCTTGTAGCCGGCTTGCGTTTCAACTCCGGGCAGGTCCTCAATTCGGCCATCGGCGCTGGCTGCTCTTGCGCCGATGACCATAAATCCACCGAAAGTATTGGCAAACGATGAGAGCTTCTTAATGGTCTCGTCCTTGGTCGGAACTTCAAGCTTGAACTCTAAGCGGGAGTTCTCGACTGTTTTTTCGTCCAACAACTCCTTCAAATCAGCGGTGCTGAGTTGAGAAATGGGCTTTGTAAAAATTGACATTGAGCTAATTCTTAGTCTCACAACCAACAACAAAGCAAGTTTTAAGTCGAGGAAACCTGCAATCCACAAACGGCCTCATCAATCCCTTGTAAAATCTAGTTAGTCTTCTCATGGAGCCGTTCCCAAGTTTTGTCTTTTCTCGAACAACTTAATCCGCAACAACGTGAGGCTGTTGTGTCTACCGACGGGCCTGTTCTGATTCTCGCCGGAGCCGGTAGCGGCAAGACTCGCGTCATTACATACCGCATTGCTCACCTCATCGAAGCTCTCGGCGTGATGCCCGAGTCCATTCTCGCCGTAACTTTCACCAACAAAGCTGCTGCCGAGATGGTGGACCGTGTAGAAAAAATCGTGGGCGGACTTTCCATCGCCAAGCCGACCATCGCGACTTTCCACTCCTTTTGCGTTCGAGTGTTGCGTCGCGACATTGAAGCCCTTCGCATTCCATCTAACGTGCCCGGAGCCAAACCGATCGGCTACACGAAAAGCTTTGTGATCTACGACGAGAACGACCAGCAGCAGGTGGTCAAATCCATCATGCGGCGGCTCGGGATAGACGATAAGCAGACTACGCCGCGCTCCGTACTCTCGCACATTTCATGGGCGAAGAATCACATGCTCGATCCGCAGGAAGTTTATCTGCAGTCAGCTGATCCCAAGACTGAGAAGGTCGCGCAAATTTACGCCGAGTATAAAAAAGAACTAGCCAAAGCAAACGCCTTCGATTTCGATGACCTGCTCCTCGAAACCGTGCGTCTGCTCAGGGCTGTGCCCGAGGTTCGCGACTACTACAACCGCCGCTTCCAATACATTCTGGTTGATGAGTATCAGGATACGAACCGGCCGCAATACGAGCTGATGCGCTTACTGGCCGGAACCCGTCACAACGTTTGCGCCGTTGGCGACGAAGATCAATCGATCTATTCCTGGCGCGGCGCCGATATTCGTAACATTCTCGAATTCGAAAAAGATTTTCCTGAAGCCAAGATCATTCGGCTGGAACAAAACTATCGTTCCACGCAAAACATTCTCCAAGCCGCGTCAGCTGTGGTTGCCAACAATATCCAGCGCAAAGGGAAAAATCTTTGGACCTCGCGCCAGGGCGGAAGCCAGATTGGCTACTACGAAGCTCCTGACGGAGAAAACGAAGCGCTCTTTGTAGCCGACTACATTTCGAAGTATTTGCGAGAAGCCGAGAAGACGCGCGTCGCGGTTCTCTATCGGACGAACTCGCAATCCCGCTTGTTTGAAGAAGCGATGCGGCGCTACCAATTGAAGTACAACGTGGTCGGCGGCTTTTCGTTTTACGAGCGTGCCGAAATCAAGGACATGATTTCGTATCTGAAAGTGATCCATAACCCGGAAGACACGATCTCCATGTTGCGGGTCATTAACACGCCGGTTCGTGGCATAGGCAAGACAACGATAGAGACGCTGGAACGTGTGGCGCTCGAAACCGGATTGTCTTTATGGGGAGCGATTGGCGAAGTGATCAAGCGCCAGCTTTTGCCGCAACGGGCCGTAGCCGCGCTGAAGAGCTTCAGAGATCTGATTGAAGATGCACGCGCCATGCTTGCAGGAACTTACGCCGAGCGCATGGAACAATCGGCACGCGAACAGCAAGAACCAGAAGCAGTCGATGGAGAGGCGGGCGTCTCGCCCGTGACCGGTGACGACACGGACTTCAGTCCCGATAACTTCAGCTTCGATTTCGGATCCGAAGCAGCCGAGGAAGAACCAGCCAATGACGAAGCAGACACCAGTTTCGATCCTGCGGCTGAGCCCGCCTCCCAACAGGAAGTCGCGCCAGCAACGGAAACCGCAAACGAAGGATTCGCCACCACCCCAACCACTTCCGACATCCTGAAATTCCTCATCGACCGCACTGGCTACATCAAATTGCTCGAAGAAGAAGACACTCCTGAGGCCTACTCCCGAGTCGAAAACCTGCGCGAACTGGTCAACGCAGCCATGGACTCCCGTGATCGCGGCGAAACTCTTGATCAGTTTCTTGATCATGCAGCGTTGGTCAGTGACGTCGACGCTTACGACCAATCCGCGCAGATTACGTTAATGACCTTGCACGCGGCCAAAGGTCTCGAGTTCCCGCTAGTTCTTCTCGGAGGCCTAGTAGAAGGACTCTTCCCGCATTCGCGAACTTTCCTTCATCCTGATGATGTCGAGGAAGAGCGTCGCCTCTGTTACTTAGGCATGACCCGCGCGATGGACACGCTCAGCCTCACGCGTGCCATCTAACGCCGCCGCTATGGAACAGACATGCCGGAAGCCAGCATTCC
>JAOAPG010000410.1 GCA_025462785.1 Acidobacteriaceae bacterium | reverse complement strand
CAACTCAAAAATACGTCTCCTCCCGCCTTCGTTTTTCAAGCAGGAACAGAGCTAGATACAGCATCGCCAAAACTACAGTACAGCGTGGAGGGGATAGAGCCAGCACTCATCGCCAACTAGGGTACAGAATGAAATTTGGGAGGAGAGTCTTATGAATTTGTTGCGCCAGCCTAAAGACGGTGGACATGATCCAGAAACAGATATTCCATCGAGACACCAGGAGCCAGAACCGGATATCCCTGAACCAGATGACGAAACACAGGACTTAGTGAGACCAATCAAAACGGCAAATTAAACCGAGATGATTGGTAAGAAGAGAGCTCGCCTGAAGCCGATTCGTCTGGAAACTGCTGAAGTTCTGCGTGTGGGCGTCGCCCTCGGAGTCGGAGCTGCTATCGGCATTGGAGCAGTCCGGAAGTTAAAAGGCGCGGGCGGATACAACCTTCGCGATAAAAACGTCGTGATTACTGGTGGATCTCGCGGGTTGGGATTAGTCCTTGCCCGCGAGTTCTTGCGGCGCGGAGCGAGAGTAGCGCTGCTAGCCCGCGATCCCGCTGAGTTGCAGCGCGCCGAGCAAATGCTTTTCAGTGAGAATGTTCGCACCGTAGTGTGCGATGTCACAAAGAAAGACGAGGTAGATCGCTTTATCGAAGAACTCGGTGACGTCGATGTGTTGGTTAACAATGCCGGGCGAATTGCGGTTGGTCCACTGGAAACGATGACCCTCGATGATTTCCGTGAGTCACTGGAAATTCACTTCTGGGCTCCTCTTTATACCAGCCTCGCAGCTCTGCCAGGAATGAAACGTCGGGGCGCTGGACGTATCGTGAGTATTTCTTCCATTGGCGGTAAGATAAGTGTTCCTCATCTGCTGCCATATTGTGCAGGTAAGTTTGCACTCGCGGGATTCTCGGAAGGGCTGACGGCGGAAGCACGCAAGGACAATATTTTCGTTACCACTGTGTACCCGGGCCTCATGCGTACCGGAAGTCCCCGCAACGCTTCCTTCAAAGGAAAGCATCGTGCTGAATTCACCTGGTTCAGCATGTCTGATGCCTTGCCTCTTATCTCAATCAGTGCTGACCGCGCAGCAAAACAGATCGTGAATGCGTGTGTGCAGGGGAAAGCCCGACTTGTAGTCTCCCTGCCTGCGAAATTAGCGATTCAACTACACGAACTTTTTCCCGAAACTTCTGCAGCACTCCTGGCAATGGCCAATCGTTTTCTCCCCAGAGCGGGAGGCATCGGAACAGGCCAAGCTAAAGGTAGCGAGAGCACGACCGTGATCTCTCCTTCTTGGATTACGGCTCTCGACAGCGCCGCGGCTCTAAAAAATAACGAAGTTGCTTAACTTTAAAGGGAATGAAAAATGACCATTTCTACCAATGTAGAGGCCAGCAGAGAACAAAGAAATTCTTCGGATCAGTACCCGTCAAGAATCGCGAGGGCCGCGAGCGTACTAAGTGGAACTGCACTAGCCGCTTTAGGATTGACCCGCCGAGGATGGACGAGAACAACTTTAGCCGCGAGCGGCGGATATTTAGTTTATCGCGGTATTACTGGCAAAGCGGCACCTTACAAGGGAGCGGTACGAGTTGCTTTCACGATTGATCGCCCTACTGAGGAAGTTTACAGTTTTGTGCGTGATCCGCAGAATTGGCCGCGTTTCCTGCAGGGAATTGAAATGGAACCGGGGCAGGAAGGGTCATTAAAACTTTCGCTTGGCAAACCGGCCGGCTTAGATATTTGCTCGGAAGCCATCGTTACAGACGAAAGGGATCATGAACATATTGCATGGAGCTCTTTGCCGGGTGCATTGCAGCACCGTGGTGTAATCCGCTTCCGGCGTGCGCCTGCCAATCGTGGAACTGAGATTTCGGTCGCGTTTGAATACCGGGTCCCAGCAGGTCCTGTCGGTCGCGCACTGGGCTTGCTCGTAGGATGGGACCCCGAGCAACTGGTTCGCGAAAGCTTACGGCACCTGAAGCAGCTTCTCGAAGCTGGCGAAATCCCAACTACGCTGGGCCAGCCATCCGGCGCACGTGGAGTGAAAGGAAAAGCGTTGCGTGTTATCTATCGCGAACGTGAGGATGAAGAGATTCGTTTAGCGGGAGACTAGGTGTCAAGTTAGCAGTTGAGTGGTCACTAATGAGATTGCACAATACGGAGGATTCGTGAAAGCGCTTTGTTGGCAAGGAAAGAATAACGTACAAGTTGAGACGGTGGATGATCCCAAGGTACTCAATCCAAGGGATGCGATTGTACGGATCACCCGTACCGCGATTTGTGGTTCCGATCTTCACATCTACGATGGCTATATCCCCACGATGGAACCGGGCGACATTCTTGGCCACGAATTCATGGGCGAGGTTGTGGAGGTTGGGTCCGAGGTCAAGAGGCTGAAAGTCGGTGACCGCGTTGTTGTGCCTTTCACCATTGCTTGTGGAAACTGCTATTACTGCAAGAACCAGCTTTGGTCTTTGTGCGATAACTCAAATCCCAATGCGTGGATTGCGGAAAAAATGTACGGTTACTCTCCGTCTGGGCTGTTTGGCTACTCCCACATGCTAGGCGGCTACGCGGGTGGTCAGGCGCAGTATGCTCGCGTCCCATTTGCGGAGGTAGGCCCTATCAAAGTTCCCGACGGCTTGAGCGACGAGCAGGTTCTATTTTTGTCTGACATTTTCCCTACAGGCTACATGGGAGCAGAAAACTGCGACATCAAGTCTGGGGATGTAATCGCGATATGGGGATGTGGTGCGGTCGGCCAGTTCGCGATCCGTAGCGCTTTTATGCTCGGCGCGGAGAAGGTAATCGCCATTGATCGTTTTCTAGAGCGTTTGAATCTCGCTCGAAAGGCGAATGCAGATGTTCTCAATTACAACGAGGTGGATGATGTCGTTGAAGAGCTTAAATGGATGACCGGCGGACGCGGGCCCGACGCTTGCATTGACGCGGTGGGCATGGAAGCCCACGCACATTCCGTTCCCGCGCTTTACGACCGCGCGAAACAAGCCATGATGCTTTCCTTTGATCGTCCGCTCGTACTTCGACAAGCAATTCAAGCCTGCCGGAAGGGTGGCGTTGTGTCGATCCCCGGCGTTTACGGAGGATTTCTCGACAAGATTCCTTTCGGCGCAGCGATGAATAAAGGCCTGACGCTCCGAATGGGACAAACGCACATGATGAAATACATGCAGCCTCTGCTTGAGCGAGTACAAAAGGCAGAAATCGATCCATCATTTGTAATCACTCACCGGTTAAGCCTCGAAGAGGCGCCACAGGCTTACGAAACATTCCGCGATAAAGAACAACAATGCATTAAAGTTGTGCTGGATCCTTGGAAAGAAGCGAAAGCCGCTTAAGAGCAGCAGGTCCCAATCCTCTGTCTCACCGAGAAAGCCGAGTTTCTGAAACCGGCTTTTCATTTCACCCACAAAATTGACATTTGCGGATATCAGCTTTATCGTGGCGAACCGACCATGAACATTGTGAAAGCCACGCGAAGCTTCGAAGAATGGCTGCGTTTTCACACGAAAGTAGTCGAGCGAGACATCCGACTTAAGCATAGTCTGATGGCGAAATCCCCATTTACTTTTCTACGAGCCACCTTCTACCGCTGGGTACAGGTTTGGCCGAAGATCTGTCCCGAGTTGGCCAGGGCGCCGCATGTTCTCGGTGTAGGGGACCTGCATGTTGAAAATTTCGGAACATGGCGGGATGCCGATGGCCGGCTTGTTTGGGGAATTAACGACTTCGATGAAGCGGCAGAATACGCCTACACCATTGACTTGGTTCGTCTCGCCACCAGCGCTCTTCTGGCTGCTGCAGACGGCCATATAGCTTTGAAGGGGAAGGCTGCTTGTCAGGCAATTCTGGAAGGCTACGAAAACTCCCTTCGTGAACACGGAGAACCCTTCGTGCTGGAAGAGCGAAATACGTGGCTACGACAGATTGCTACAGGGGAATTGCGGGATCCGGTGCACTTCTGGAAGAAAATGGATGCGTTACCAACCTGGCGCGGAGACGTTTCCCCGAGCGCCCGCGAAGCTTTAGAACATCTCATGCCACAACATGGTCTCGCCTATCGGGTTGCCGCACGCGTTGCAGGACTCGGAAGCTTAGGGCATGTGCGCCTGGTCGCGATTGCGGAATGTCACGGTGGGAAAGTCGCAAGGGAAGCGAAGGCACTAGTTGCATCTTCTGCTGACTGGGCGCGTGGAGCAACCGGTCCGCCCGAGATCATGTATCAGGCGATTATCAGTCGGGCGGTTCGCTGCATTGATCCATTTGTACAACTGCGGGGACGCTGGATTGTTCGCCGATTGTCCCCTCATTGCAGCAGAATCGAGCTTGCTGTGCTGCCTACAAATGGCGGCGAACTTCGATTGTTGTCAGCCATGGGGTGGGAAACTGCAAACGTACATCTCGGCACCAAAGAATCGATTAGCGACATCTCGCGACATCTGAAGAAGATGAAAGCTAACTGGCTCTATGCATCTGCCAAAGAAATGGCCGACATGGTCACGAAAGATTGGCGTGCGTGGTCGGAGCAAATTTCTAATTAGTGCTGTTCCAATCCTGGTGTCAAACGGCTCGAGTCGGGACGCAGAATGTTCTGTTTTCCTCTTCATGATCGGCTGCGCCGTTGCGCCATTCCCGCCGAACTGCGTACAACAACTCGTCCAAGATGACATTAAGCGACTGAGGATTGTCGCTGAGGACCCGTCCCAGACTCTCGCGGTGCACCGCTAATTCTCCGATCTGGTGAATGCCCGGGATGCCGTTTTCATTGCGGTCCGGTAAAAGTCTTGCGGCCCGTCCCGTGCCCCTCGGAAAAGGAACCTTAACGGTCGCGAAAGGATAATCGAGACTTCCGGTAGTCATCCAGTGCACCACGAGCTCACGAACATGGTTAGGACTGCAAGCTCTGTGGATGTCTGGCTTCTTTGCGAGCTGATCGTTCCACCGCAAAACTTGCACTCGATCCTCCCAGCGGCTTTCCCCTAGGAGAAACCAGTCAGCCTCAGCCAAGCGTTCCGCGCCGCAGATGGTGCATGCATGAACAGTCATTTCACTCACTGCGCACCTGCCATTACGCCACGTTTTGCTGCCTTGGTAAGGGGACGTAAGAGCCCGACCCGTACGGAATGCATCGGCTTCTTCGAGCTTGGCGGAAACACGTTGGGTTGAGCAGTTGGAACCGGAATTTGCGCTAGGAAATCCTGATTCGCCAAAAGAGTAGTCAGCGGGACGGCGACTATTCCTCGTCGCGACTCAAAAGTTAACGTGAAAAGCGGAGAACATTGGTCACAGAGCCAGTAGTGCTCGACTCGCTTTCGCACGCTGTTCTGGCGCGCTAGTTTTGGAATCGGTGTGCTTGCTCTTTCTACTTCTCTCTCAACCTGGAAGAGCTTGCCTCGATGTATACTGCGAAAAAGCGTGGAGCACGCCGCGTTAGAGCATTTAGAAAGCATCGTTTCCTCGAATTCATTCGCTTGGGTGATTGGTCAGGAAGGCATGACGATGCACGCAAATGGCCGAAGGAGAGCCGCCTCCCACATCGGGAGATCACTAGATTCATGAGGTTTTGCCGCCGCGGCGCGAGCTCCATGTAAAGGGACTGCTGAAATCGGATCAGAGTGCCGAAAGGTCGTCAGATCGAGTTGAAAAAGACGAAGATCCGGATCAGTGCATCAACATTCCGAGAAGAGCAACTGCTACACCTAAAAAGGCGAACCCTATTCCAGCGTGCCAAAATACTTTCCGTCCGGAAAGTAGCGTAATGGAAGTCACGACTAGCCCTATTTCCAACAACACCTCTCCAAGATCGTAGCGGTCGGCGCGTCCGCGTTCCTGGTTAGTGTCCTTTTGCAGTTCCTTGGCCTTGGCTTCGGCCTCGCTTTGGTCAGTGTGGTAGCGTTCAGCTTCGGCTACATATTTGTCGTGCAGCTTCGAAGTCTGTGCAGCATCCTTGGTGGCAATGACGGATGTCATGTCTGCAAAGAGCTCGTCAGTGTGGCGCCGAATATTCTTTGCTTGGTAGTAGGCCCATTGATCGCTGACCTGGTTCTGCAGAATCACTTCTTCCGTATGTGCACGATGGCCGAGCAGGGAAACGGTCGCAACCAGCACCGCGAGAATAGCCATGGTAAGTGAAACTGGAGCCGAACTTGGATCGTGACGAGCGTGTTCGGCATGTTCCTGCAATTCCTGGAGTTCTTCAGAACTCATTCCGCCCCCTGTGAATCATGAACTTGGAATGTCGATGTTACGGATTTGCTTGTTTGCGCGCAACTGGATGGGACTATTCTCCCATGGCTTTGATAATGAGTCGTTTATCGCGTTGCCCGTCGAATTCTGCGTAGAAGATACGCTGCCATGGACCTAAATCCAGTCTACCAGCCGTGATAGGAACGATGACCTCGTGGTGGATTAACAAGGCTTTCAGATGAGAATCGCCGTTGGTCTCCCCGGTTTGATGATGCTTATGATTTGCGTTGAACGGGGCAAGTTTTTCGAGCCAGGCGTCGATATCTTCGATCAATCCCGATTCGTTGTCGTTGATATAAACTCCAGCGGTAATGTGCATCGCCGAAACCAGAACCATACCTTCCTTCACTCCACTCTTCTTAACCGCCGCTTCGACCTGCGGCGTTAGGTGGACATACTCGCGATGCTTTTTTGTGCGAAACGTCAGGTATTCAGTGTGGAATTTCATGGTTCCTTCTCGAAAAGAGGTATCGGAAAGAGATCAGTTTCGCAGATAATGCTCGCGCAGGAAAGCTTGGGGTGATCGTGGATACACCAAATGATGATCTAGAGCAAATCAAGGTCGCTTTACGTGACCTCGCTAGCCGTATTTACCGCATTGAGCGCGCAATGGGCATCGATGTATCGACGGGAGAGACCTCTCCATTCGATCAAACGCTACCACCCAGACCTTTGCAGAATGTTTCTGCGCCTACTAGCCATACGGCGGAATCGCGGCCTATTTCGGCGGCTCCGCCGGTGCCAACACGCCTACGGGAACCTGAACCAAACCTAGAGTCCCGCATCGGTTCGCAATGGCTAAACCGGATTGGCATTGCTGCCGTGCTAATCGGCGTTTCCTACTTTTTGAAATTCACGTTCGAGAATAACTGGATCGGTCCTGTTGGGCGCGTCACCATAGGTCTGCTCGCCGGAATTGCTGTCGTGATCTGGAGCGAGCGCTTCCGACATCGCGGTTACAAGGTGTTCTCGTATTCTTTGAAAGCGGTAGGAATAGGAGTGTTGTACCTGTCGATCTGGGCGGCATTCCAGGTTTATGCTTTGCTTCCCAGCAGTATGGCCTTCATCGCAATGCTGGCGGTGACTGCGGCCACAGCTGCAATGGCTCTTCGGCAAGACGCGGAAATTCTCGCCGCCTTCGCCCTATCCGGCGGCTTCACTACGCCCGTCATGCTTTCAACTGGGCAGAATCGTGAGCTTGCACTTTTCTCCTATGTCGCTTTGCTGAACATCGCAACCCTTGTGATGCTGGTTTTTAAGCCTTGGCGACGGCTTCTAATTCTCAGCTATGTCGGTACTTTAATCCTCTATCTGGGCTGGTACTTCGAGTTCTATAAGCAAGACGAACTCGCATTAACGTTGTTCTTTGCCACACTGTTCTTTTTCGTCTATGCTCTTGCGCCCTTCGTAATCCGGCAAACGGACGGCGTCGCAGACCGATTCACTATCATCCCAATCGTGCTCGCACTTGTGAACGCGGTAGTTTATTTTCTCCAGAGCTATGCCATGATCTCAGAGATCAGCAAGAAAGAGATGGCATGGTTCGCATTGGGACTTGCAATGGTTTATCTTCTGTTGGCCCGGTTGTCTCGTGCGCGGCTCGCCGATCCCGCACTGGCGCAGAAATTGCAACTGTTGCACCTTGCTCTCGCCGTGGGCTTCATTACTATTGCGATTCCGATTCGTCTGGATGCGCACTGGATCACTGTAGGCTGGCTTGTGGAGTCGGCGGTACTTCTCTGGGTAGCCAACCGAATCCAATCGGATTTCCTGAACGCCTTCGCTGTTATCGCTCTGGCTATGAGTGTGGGGCGCTTGCTCTTGATCGATAATTTCCATTCCACACAGCCCATTCTGAATGCGCGTATGGGCGTCTATGCACTTGCTATCGCAGTTCTCGGCATTGTCGCCTGGTATGCTTCAAAGCGGCAGGATGATGTCGGACGAAATGCTTTCGCTCTGTCCATCATTGCTATTAATGTTCTGGCACTCATCACCCTCAGCCGGGAGGTCGCAGATTATTGCGCACAACGAATAGCGGAGTTGCCCTCGCGAGTTGGACACTGGGATCCTGCGCAGTGGTCGCACTTAAAGTCTATTGAGATCAGCCGCGATTTCACGTATTCCGCCTTGTGGATGGCGTATGGCGCAATGTTGATGGCGATTGGCTTCTGGCGGAAATCAGCCTTTATTCGCTGGCAGGCATTGATCTTGATTGCGTTCACCACGATCAAAGTATTCGTGTATGACACTTCGCAACTAGACCGGATTTATCGCATCCTAAGCTTTATTGGTCTTGGCGCGCTTCTGTTGGCAATCTCTTTCGTCTACCAGCAAGATTGGCTCAAACTTTCGAACCAGAATAAATCAGAATCAAGCCCTAGGGGTGCCACTCAACCATGAAGCTGGGTATTGGGATCATCGCCTAACGTCGATCTCGCAGATACTCGCGCACTTACCGCATGGACTCTTCGACTTCGCTGATCCAGTCGGGACGCTTCAACACTTCGCGTGGCTTTGGACCGTCAGCAGCTCCGACAATTCCATCGCGCTCCATTAAGTCGATCAGATGCGCTGCGCGGCCGTAACCAATGCGCAATCGCCGCTGCAGCAGTGAAGTGGATGCCTTACCGAATTCGAGCACCAGTCGAATAGCATCTTCGAATAGAGGATCGCTTTCGTTTCCACCGCTTTCGCCGCCCGCACCAGACCCACCGTCTTCGCGCTCTTCTTTTGGAACCTCTAGGAATTGCTGTTCGTACTCCGCCGTCCCTTGTGAACGCCAGAACTCGACCACTGCGGCAATTTCTTTCTCCGTGACAAAAGGAGCATGCAAGCGGTGAACACGGGCTGATCCTGAAGGCAGATAGAGCATATCGCCCTTGCCGAGCAGCGCTTCCGCGCCGTTGGCGTCGAGAATCGTACGTGAATCGATCTTTGTAGCGACGCGGAACGACACGCGCGCAGGGAAATTGGCTTTAATCAATCCGGTGATCACATCAACCGAAGGCCGCTGCGTTGCCAGTACGAGATGGATGCCAACAGCTCGTGCCATCTGCGCCAAGCGGGTTACAGATTCCTCGACGTTGCCCGAATCAAGCATCATCAAGTCCGCCAACTCGTCAATGATGATTACGATGAACGGAATTGGACGCTCGTCAGCATCTTCACCGAAGAGACTCGGCGTCGGTACATCATCGAATAGTCTGTTGTACTGATCGATATTGCGTACACCCTTAGCCGCCAGTAACTTGAGCCGCCGTTCCATCTCGCGCACGGCATTTCGCAAAGCATTTGCTGCCAATTTCGGTTCGGTAATGATAGGCGTGAACAAGTGCGGCACGCCTTCGTAATTGCCGAGTTCCAGCCGCTTCGGGTCCACGAGAATCAGCCGGACCTGATCTGGTGTCGCTTTATAAAGAATGGACATGATCATTGCATTGATCGCCACGCTTTTGCCCGCTCCGGTTGATCCTGCGATCAGCAGGTGCGGCATTCCGGCTAGATCTGCCGTAACAATGCGTCCATTGATATCTTTGCCCAGCGCCAGCGTAAGTTTCGACTTCGTTCCGAAGAATTCGTGAGACTCGACGTTCTCACGCAGCCAAATAATCTCTCGCTGGCGGTTAGGAACCTGAATGCCGACTGTCGACTTCCCGGCCATCCGTTCAATCAAAATGCTCTCGGCCTTAAGCGCGAGGCAGAGATCATCGGTTAATCCAGTAATGCGGCTGTACTTGATGCCGGCTTCTGGCTTGAACTCGAAAGTGGTGACGACCGGGCCGGGATTAATCTGCGTGATTTGACCGTGCACTCCGAACTCGGCGTACTTGTCGGTGAGCACTTGAGCGAGCACTTTCAGTTCGTCAGCATCCACCGCCTGTTGCTCGTCGGGGCGCTGTAGCAAGCTGCTGGGCGGCAGCTTGAATCCACCCGTATGCTTAGGAAGCGTAGTCTTTGCGACTTGGCCACTGTCGGCTCGCTCAGTAACTTCCGGCGCAATGATAGGAGCCTTT
>JAOAPG010000357.1 GCA_025462785.1 Acidobacteriaceae bacterium | reverse complement strand
CGCAGAACGGAATGATCGTGGAACATTCCTATTCCCCAGTGAACTGCTGATTCAGCATCGCAATACCTTCGACACCATTTTTAACGGTGGAGTGAACCCCGTCCTGCATTTTGGAAACAATACTCTGGCGTTCAATCCTGGTCTCCAATTCACAATTCGCCGAGACACGGATGCAGCGGTGGACCTCAACCAAAATCTTTTCCGGCAGTATCTCTATATCTATTCTAGTCCGTTCTTTAATTGGGTCACGGTTTCGGCTAGCGGCATTCGGGAAACGGGCCCCTTCACTCTGCAAAATATGCATTCGAGAGACCTATCCGGAACAATTGATTTCATTGTAGGTCGCCCTTGGGCCAGGACGTCATTACTTACTGGCTATGCTGTGAGAGATTTGTTATTCCGTCCGCTCATCCGTGAGTACTACACAACGAGTACGTACGTGGGGGTGCAACATCGGTTCGGCAATAGTTGGAAAGCAGCGGTGTTCGCTGAATATCTGCGTTCCTGGAGAGTTCAGGATTCACTGTTCGCTATCGCACAAGCTATGCGTCCGGCGTTTCAGTTGGATTATCAGCCTGTCGCTTCCCATTGGGCGGTGCATGCCGCCGGCGTATGGTCGCGGGGCGAAGGCTTCCATGCCTACGATAATATAAGTAATGAAGTGACGGTTTCCTATACGAGATCAACCAAGCACGCTGTGACTGATGGCTTAGGCACGGTTCCCGTCACTTATCCATTGAGATTCTCGTTTGGTATCCAGCAACAAAGCTTTTATGACTTTCAAGGCAATAACCGCAATACTATTCTGCCGGTCATACATCTAAGCTTCTTTTAGTCCCATGCCGAGTGAGAGCCCAATCAGTGTGGTTACAGAAGGGGTCCAAGAGAATTCCGCGGACCCTTCTGCTGTGTCCTCTGACGGCTCGGGATCGACTCGGAGTCTGAGAGCGCGAGTCCTCAGCGGCAGCATGATTATGCTCGTCAGCTCGGGATTTGTTGGAGTAGCCAACCTCATTTACAACCTGGCGATTGCGCATCGCCTGGGAGCGGACAATTTTGGGCAGGCCAGTGCTGTCTATACCGTCCTGATGTTGCTGTCGGCAGTTACTCTTTCTTTCCAACTGCTGTGCTCCAAATTTGTCGCCAAGAATGATTCGTTAGCCGAGAAGGTAGGGATCTATCGTTATTTTCATCGCCGCTCCTGGATCTTTGGCGTCGGAATCAGTTTGCTTTTGGTTTACACGAGCCCGGTTATATCCCGTTATCTGAACCTAGCAACGCGAAGCTACATAATCTTGCTGGCAGGTGCCCTCTGTTTTTATGTTCCCCTGGGGGTTCGCCGCGGGCTAATGCAAGGCATGTACGAGTTTCATCGCTTAGCTGTCAACTTCGTGCTTGAGGTGGTTGTGAAGTTGGGCGGCGCCCTGATCCTGATCGCTGCCGGATTAGGCGTTAAGGGCGTGATTATTGCTGTTGTGGTTTCTATTGTAGTTGCCTATCTCTTCGCCCAGCCCCGGCGCGAACTCACGACCGGAGCGACGACAGTGCTGCCGACAGCGCTCGACGAAGGCATTCAGGCGCTGGTCTTCTTTGTAGGGCAAGTCATTATCAATAACCTCGACATCGTGCTCGTAAAGCATTTCTTTGCTGCTACCGAGGCAGGTGTCTATGCGGCGATTGCCCTCGTCGGACGCGTTGTCTATATGTCTTCGTGGGCCGTAGTGAGTGGAATGTTTCCTTTCTCCGCGCGCGTCCGGTCAGAAGAGCGCGATGGCCGCGCAGTTTTAGGGACGGCCATGTTGCTTGTCATTCTGATTTCAGCCAGTTTTACGCTGGCCGTATGGCTTGCTCCGCAGAGCTTGTGGCACATCTTGCTCGGTCCAGGATTCCCGCTCGGGGGACATAGTTTGTATTCATCTCTTCTGGTCCTATACGCCGCGACAACGGGAATCTACTCGCTAAGCGTCGTGCTGATGAGCTATGAAATCTCACGGAAAATAGGCAACGTCAGTTGGCTACAGCTAGGATTCAGCGGCGCGATCGTGATTGGCATTTACATGTGGCATGGAAGTTTGCACGAAGTAGTCGCTGTACAAACTGTTCTCATGGTGGTCCTGCTTTTGCTAGTATCGGTTCCGTTTTTACGTACCCAGGGCGCAAGTCTTCCTGCAAGCAAGGTCTCAACCAGTTCTGTCACAAAGATCGGGAGGGTAACGGAAGACGAAGTGGTCTCCGAATTTCTCAAAAGCGAGTTCTATCAGCACGAGTTTGATGACCTTCGTGAGGCGTTCCAGGAAGTTGTAGCGAGCCCCGATCTTAACAACGAGCAAGACAACACCTTGCGTAAGGCGCTGTTGTACCGGCGGCGAGGCAGAATGTGGCGTGAATTGCCTCCAGATACGGATTGGTGGGACGTTAGTATCACGAGCAACGATTTGCAGCGAATTCGAGTTTTCCCTCGCGATCAGTGGCGAAAGCATGCAAACCACAGCTATTACTTGCTCGATACCGCGGAACGCATTCGTGCTCGGATCTTGGCACAGTCAACTAATACTTTTATCGCGAAGCTGCGCTCGCTGAGCATTGAATTGGCAAGTGCCGAGGGACATAGCTCAGTCTTGTTGATAGGAATTGACGAGAAGGGCCCCCTCACAATTATCGAAGGCAATCACCGCATGACGGCAGCGGCTCTGGTTTCTCCCGAACAGGTTCCGGTACGCTTTCGCTTTTTGTGTGGCTTCTCCCCTCGGATGATGGAGTGCTGCTGGTATCAGACCGACCTTTCCACATTGTGGCACTACGCCAAGAACTCCTTCGTATATCTATTTCTCGATCGGCAAGGAGTGATTAACGAGGCATTGCAACGAAGATTAAACGGGCAAGAAGCCGCGGATTCCGCAGCAAAACCCGCGTAAGTTTGACGGAGTTTGTCCGGCGACCTCTCTCTTACGGCGAAAGCAACTACCCACCTGGTTATTTCTGATTTGTTGTTCCGCCAGTTTGGACAAATTCGATCTTTTGAGCGACATAGCGACTTCCGTCGAAAACGGCTGAGAAGCCTGCCATTCCTCCTTCTCGCAAGTTTTGCAGGGTACCGGGAGGAATAGACTCAAGGGAAAGATCGTAGCTCTTGTTGTCGCTTTGATTGGAGATTGCGACCGTCCTTCTGGAAAGATCAAGAAATGTGATTCTTCCGAAGAAGGTGAAGACGGTTCCAGGTTGGGCAAGCAAGTTAACTTCGCGAACCAGTCCAGACCGTCCTTGCTGCGGACCAAAGCTTAGCGAAACCAGAGACCCTGGGGTTAAATCGGCCACTGAGCCCGTCCCGATGGTGCGGTGAATGACCGCATCCGCAGCGATCCGGAAATCTATGGGTTGCGCGGAAACCTCATCTCGTAAGCTGAGAATCTTCCGTTCACTGTCATAACCAATCACTTGCCCGCGAGCGTCTCCGGTGCCAGCCAAGCTCTGAATCCAAATGCTTTTCGCAAAAACTTTGCCGCCATTAAGCATGGTATCGATGTAGACGCGTTGTCCGGCTTTGAGATCGCGTGCGACTGCGGATTTCCCATCATTGTAGATGCGCGTGCGCATATCGAAATTCAACCGCAGCTTCTGCTTGCCCCCGAAGGGCTGAACCACCAGGTGGTTCTGAACCTCGTCCAGGGTCGCGATAGTGCCGCCCATCAATGAAACTTTATTGCGAGGAAGCGGCGGGAGATCCAGCAGAGGATCGTAGGGCTGGGGTAGGGTGGCCTTGGCCGGCGCTCCCGTGGAAGAAGCTTCGGCTGGCTTTGAAGACCTCAGGTCGGAAGTCGCTTGCGCATTTAAAGGCGCGTTGGACAGCGTTCCTAAAATCAGCAGTGCAGATGCAGTTGGGAGGTAGCGAGGCATAGTTGGATAAATTCCCTGGAATTCTTGGCGCCCTGTTGGATGCGAAAGCTCTCGAAAAAGTAGCCAGAGATCCTGAAATCTCCATAGAAACAAAAGGCTTAGTGGGACAAACGCGAGCAGCTCAATTGCATCCAAGCATTGACAATGAATCCTCTTTTCAGGATTTTAATACATGACATTTAGGTCACATGAGTTACGGCTCGGAATCGCGCTAATCCTTAGCGGCTTTGCCATGAGTGCGCTTGCCCGTGATTTCACAATCAACATTCCAAAACGTACGCAACCAACGCCAGTTCAGAAGCTGAATCTGGATGGTGTACGAGCTGTGAAGAAGCACGATCTGGCAAAGGCTGAGAAGTTATTCTACAAGGCATATCTAGTCGACCCCGACGATCCTTTTACACTAAACAACCTCGGATATATCTCCGAATTGCAGGGAAAGGTTGATCGAGCCCAGAAGTACTACCAGTTAGCCTCTCGCGAGAACTCGGAAACTGTGATTGCGGAGTCCAGTGTTCCACAGCTTGAGGGTCACCCGCTTACCGGTGTCACAAGTGCATACGAAAGCAGGGAATTGCAAGTCAATCGTGGGAATGTCGAAGCTATGGCCCTTCTTCAACATGGAAGACTGGAGGATGCTGAAAGGGTTTTGCAGAACACGCTGACGCTTGATCCGCAGAATCCGTTCACACTCAACAATCTTGGTTTGGCAATGGAAGCCGAAGGGAATTTGGACCAAGCGGTTCGATACTATACGCACGCCGCCAGCCTCCATTCTAGTCAGTCGGTTGTTGTCGCTCTCGATCCTCGCGTTCGCGGTAAAGCTATTAGCGAA
>JAOAPG010000353.1 GCA_025462785.1 Acidobacteriaceae bacterium | reverse complement strand
CGTGGAGGGACGCAATTCTAGGGCAGGAGTTGCCATATTGGAGTGCTGCGGTGGGAAGTCAACGGAAGCGGAGGAACCGCATTACCTGCGGACGCTGCTCACTTCTCCATGGAGTGTAGATGCAGCCCCGCACGCTCCCGCAGAGATGCCGGCGGTCACTATGTGTTCAAGTTCGTGCTGGCTGCAAAGCAGGATCTTAGTGGATGGAGCAACTTTCCTGATCTGGCTTACGACGTCAATTCCATTTATGTCCGGCAGACTAATGTCTAAAACGACTATGTTCGGTTGCAGTTCTTTAGCTTTACTGATCGCGTCTCCGGCGGTAAGAGATTCGCATACGACCTCATATGCTGGATGTGAACGCAGGACACCACAAAAGCGGCGTCCAATGCTGCCATTTTTCCTGGGTTGCTCTCAACCTGGATCGCTTCTACAAGTTGAGGCATGTCTTCGTTAGCCATTCTTTACCTTCGCATCTGTATGTCGCTTTCGTCTGGCAGCCATGGCATAAAGCTGGGCCAGCTTCTCAGGATCAGTTACGACTCTCGCATCGCGAAGCAACCTCGAAGCTAAATCTCGATCGCACCGTGCTGACGCCCGGAAATGGCGGCATAGGCGTCTCATGCTGTTCCGTGTCGCATGACGGTATTGTCGCTGCTTTGATTGCGAGCTTCGAAGTCCGACTTCAATTCGGACCTTTCAAGCATCCCTAAACTCCAGAGAGCGTCTGCCATCATTCGCTGCTCTGCCAGGGAACTAGCACCGCAATCCTGAACCAGTTCTTCGCTCCGCTGCTGCATGGCAGCACGGGCAAGCTGGATCTGACTTCGCAATTTCGCGGAGTTGAGTTCCAGCATCGCGGCCTTGTACAGATCTTGCCAACTGCCATTTGTCGCCATAGGCCACCACTTTCTTCTTCATTTTGAAGATATGCCGTCTACCAAAGAAAGGTGAAGATATTGGGTTCCTCTACCGTAGCTGTGAAAGAAGACGAGAAGCTGGAGTCCCGTAATACAACAAACGCAGACTTAACGTATACGTAAATACATAAGACACTAAATTGATTTAATATGTAAAAATATACTTGACATACTAGATATAGCTACGCTATTTTCTAGGCAAATAGTTGAGGAGGTAGCTTATGCCGAAGCAAGACAAACCCAAGTCCTCCGTTCCGGTTGGCAGATATCGTCAGGTGGAAGTTTCTTCTCTCGACCGGGGTAGGCGAGGAAAACATCACGATCGTATACAAGGAATCCTTAAAGAGCTGGCGACTGTAGGAGCGGGTACGGCACTCGCAATCCCGCTTGCGGAGATCGACGGCATCGGACTCCCTAATCTGCGCTCGGCTGTGCATCGCGGGGCTACGGCGGCGGGGGTAGAAATTGATACCTTAGCGGATGAGGAAAACTTGTACGTTTGGGCGACTGCCAAATGAGATGACGTTCTTGCTGTCACTAATGAGGGAAGGTGCGAGATGATCAACGACCAAATCAACGAGGTATGCCAACAGATCATCGCCGAACAGAACTCCCGTAACTTCTTGGCACTTGTGACGCGCCTTAAGAAATTTCTCCGAGAGAAGCAGGAGAAACTTGAGAAGAATGCCTCTCGCGCCGCATAGTCCCTGCGTGAACTCGGGGCCATTGAGTGAAGCTGTGCTCGTCTTCTCACGTAACCTCCAAAGTTAAGATGCAGCGTGGGCAAGCCGTTTTCGTCTTGTGCTCTCACCGTGCATAGACTTTCTGACACACTGCACCAGTGCCGTCGAATCTGATTTCGAATGGACCGAGTGTACGCCCGCTGCCAACGCCTCTCTCTCGATTTCAAAACTGTCGAAACTGTAAAGATAACAATGGGAGTTTCGGGAAGCAGCGTTTTAATCTGCTTGGCTGCTTCCAATCCATTCATCACCGGCATCTGGAAGCCGAGAATGATTAAATCGGGTCGAAGTTGCTGAGCCTTAACGATCGCCTCTACACCGTCCAGCTTCGCCGCAGACTTTCCACTAGGTTGTTGCTCTAGGAAATCCCTCAAAACCCTTCACATGAAAGGCTTATCATCCACCAGAAGAATTGACTTCTTTGCAGGCACGTTGTCGGTTTGGGGGTGCATTGCTGCACTCTCACACGAATCTGTGCTCGTCCAAATAGAGTAAAAGCTGTACGGAGAGATTACTTTTGGCCAAGTCCAAAGTCACGCCGTCTGGAGAAAATTTACCTTCTCGCGCTGCTATATTCGCTCTCTCGAGGTCGTGTCCATCTGCGAGAGAGCGAACGTTCGGCTCCCGGTTAATTGGGTCAGCGTTCCGCCCACGGCTGGGACGCCGCGTTGAGAATTCGCACCACGATGCCGCTCAATGCCGTGGTGAACTCGGGCTGGTGTTTGCAGGAGCTTGCTGCTGTTGCTGTTGTTCTCTCGCCTGAATTGCGGCAAGTTTTTGCAGCTGTTCCTGGGTGAGTATCGCCCTGATTTTTGGAGATCCTGCTTGACGGATCTGCGCCGCCTTCTGTTGCTTCTGGTCCATATTCAACGAATTGTCGTCTCGCACGGCAACCATCTGTTTTCTCTCATCGTCCACAATTGCCGCAATTTTCTGCTTCTGATCCGGGGTGAGTTGCAGCTCGTCATCGATCGACTTCTCTTGTCCCTGAGCAGGAGCTGCCTGTTGGTGTCCGGCAGAGTTGGACTGGCTTTGGGGCGAAGCTTGGGGCGGAGGAGTGGCTGGCGAGACCTGCGCAGCAGCCGACAAGTTCATCACTAGTGCCAACGCGAGCGAGCTTAGTGCTGATACGATGTAGCGATTTTTCACGATGCTCCTTTTCTGACGAATGGTTGATTGAGAGTCACTACAATCCGGCCCTGGATTGCGCCAAACATATCGATTAAAGACGTCAGATGAAACTGTGCAACTGAGGTTGCCTGAATTTGGGGACAAAACGCGGGTAGCGGAAGTGAGTAGTTCTTCTGTACGACGATCAACGCTGGATTTCAAATTGCGAATATGGAGGCGTTCCGGAGGATCTTCACGTTCGGAAACAGTGAAGATCCTTCCGAAAATCACAAGAGAATTCTTGTCTAGAACTCGTAGCGAAGGGCAAATTGCATAATCCGCGGCTGGGTTAATAGGCCGATGTAGTTGCCGAAGGTTGAGCCTATATCGAGTTCTGGCCGATTTTGTTGGGCATCAAACCGATGCAAGTTGGTTACGTTGAAGACCTCCCAGCGGAACTGCACGCTGTGAGATTCCGCATAAGGCATCTGCCAACGTTTTCCAAGACTCATGTCCAGACCTGCGAAGCCTTGTCCTCGAAACGTATTTCGTGATCCGCTTTCGCCCGGCATGCCGTAGCGGAATGATGTTTGCGCGGCGGTGCCGTTGGTAAACATGTTGACGTTTCCACCGGAGCGACTAACGCCCATGTGAACTGGGGCGGTCTGAATGGCGTTTCCTTCCAGTTCCCAATTTGTGGGGAAGAAGTAGCCGTTGTCTACTGTGACCGGAAAGCCGGATGTCCAACGCGCGAGGCCGGTGAGCTGCCATCCGCCGATAACTGCATTCTCCAGCCCCGAGGCATTCGCATACCTTCTACCTTTACCGAAAGGAAGCTCAACAATCCAGTTTGCGTTGATCTGGTGCGGCAAGTCGTAATCGGACACAGCGCGAAGTTGATTCGGTGACCACGTGTTGATGACTTGTCCACCGAAGCCCTTGTAAGGCGCGATGCGCTCTGCGTCGGAGGAAATGTCAATTGATTTGGAGTAGGTGTAATTCAGATCAAACTGCACGCCTGCTCCCATTTGCTTCCGAAGACTTACTTCGAGAGCGTTGTAGTTCGAGTTTCCCATGGTGCTCCAGGCATATAGCGAGGAGTACTGGCGGTTGAAAAATGAACTGGGCCCACCTTTGAAGGTATAAGGATTTCCGCTGTTGGCATCCACGATGCCATTGAAAACATCGATGTTGCTGAGCGAGGATGTGTCGTTCCCAGCAAAACAGTTGTACATGTTGTATACGACTTGAACCACATCGGTGCTCGCGGTTCCGGGGCAACCAAGGGAGGAGCTTAAGGCGTAGGAGCCGCCAGGGACCAGCGGTTGCATCATGTTCTGCCAGTAGGCGGCGGTTTTCCCCAGGTTCGCGGAAGTGACGGAGTCAATCGGCGCGTTGCTTCCATACAACTTTGAAAGTTGCCGTGCGGCTGCAAAATAATCGATTTTTGATTTTTGATCGACGAGGTCAAGCGGCATCATAAGATCACGTTGGGACAGCAGATGCCGGGCAAGACGTCCTACATAGGATGCCTCAATCGAGAACTTTTTCGGCAGTTCTCTTCCAACCGAAACATCAAACGTATACGAATAAGGCGCACGGATAGTGTCATCAAGGCCCCATGCGATTGCAAAGCCACCCGTGTCGGCGGTTGCTGGGGGCGTTTGAGGAAATGTCCCTGGAGGCGCTGGGAAAAAGATTGTTTTCCCATCCTTGTTAGTCGTGGGAATGTTGTGAATATCCGTCAGACGAGCAGTTCCGGTCACGGTCTGAATGCCAGCAGGGTTGCTGAGTCCAGTCGCCAGACCAAAAGAGCCGTTCTGATCAAACGTGTTGAGCAATCCCATGCCGATATGGTCGTAAACAATACCGAATCCGGCGCGAATTGAAGTTTGGTCGCCGGAGCCGACCAGTTTCTTCAGCCAGTTCGATTGCGGGCGGGGGGCATAGGCAATCGCAAGACGAGGCGCGAAATTCTTGGTCTGCCAGTTGTAATAACCGCGTTTGCCATTGGCAGGACCAGCCAAATTAAACTGGATCAAAGGATCTTGGTTTGAGGGCGTGCCTGCGAGCATGTCGGCCGTACGTTGAGAGACCAAGTTGCCCAAGCTGACGTTCGGGGCGACTTGGAGGCCGGTTGTCTCCCAAGGCGGAGAGAATATGCTCCAACGCAAACCGAATGTCACCGTGACGTTCGGCTTAAGGCGGAACGCATCCTGACCATAGAACTCATACGAATCCATGGCGAAGTGACGCTGTACAGGAGCACCTTGCGGCCGCTGAGTTCCATCCTTGTTGTAGTTGTAAGTCGCATCCACTTCGCTAACCATTCCAAGTAAAGCGACCATGGGGAAATCATAAGAGTTGTTGAAATTCGGATCGACTTCTGGAAATCCTCCGGCTGTGGGGTCGAGAGCGCTGGCTTTGTTGGCAAACCCACCGGTGTTGAACCATGCGGCGTTCGCAACTCCGTCGCTGAATGAACCGAGGTAGCTCGTGCGAGGATTTCGTAGAAAAGAGACGTTCGTACCGAATGTCATGCTGTGACGGCCTTTTACCCAGGCGAGATCGTCAACAAAATTATGCACTGGCATCTGGAAGTCACGGGTGCGGGTGAAAGCTTGCGTAGAATTCTGCGCGTTATCATTCAATCCGCGGAAAATGATCCAAGGCTGGCTGCTGTTCCCTACGATTCCGAAGCTCTGCCGGGTGAAGCCCCAACGGAAGTTGTTCACGAGCGTCGGACGTAGCGAGGCGGTATAACCCAACACAAAGCCCTTACTGAAGTCGACCAGAGTGCGGCTAGGAACGCCACCAGGCAAGTAAGGAACGTCGGAATTGTTTGAGTTGTTGACCGCACCCCGCCAGAACAGGCTGTGATCACCGTTAGCTGTGATCTTGTAATCGACCCGACCGATGTAGTCATTTTTATTGGAACTTATCGGCCCCTTAAATCTGTAACCGACAAAGTTAAGACCGTCCCCAACTGATGTGTCATTGGGAGTAGGGAAACTCTGAAAGTATTGCAGGACAGCCGAGTTCGCCCCTAGGTGAAGTGGATCGAGATTGGTGATGTCTGTTGCGCTTAATGTGGTAACGCCGCCATTCACATCAGGATATTGCAGAACGCCAGCACGCAATTGCATTGATGGAACAACACGCAAAACGCTGTTCTCTTCGCGCTGCCTTGTGGCTTCATAGTTGGCAAAGAAAAAAAGACGGTTTTTGATGAGCGGTCCGCCAATGGAGCCACCAAAAATGTTGCGGATCAGTTTTGGCGGAGTGTTTGGGAGCCCATTCGCGGCCTCCGACTGCTTGATGAACCAATCGTTCGCGCTTGTGATGGTGTTCCGGTGATATTCGTATAGAGATCCGTGGAACTGGTTGGTGCCGCTTTTGGTTACGAGCGATACCTGCGCCCCAGAGGACCTTCCTGAGTCTGCATTGTAATTGCTTGTGGTGACGCGAAATTCCTGCACTGAGTCGAGGGTCACAGGCAGCACCGAAGAGAAGGCATAGCCGTTGCCTTGATCGTTTACATCCACACCGTCAAGGGTGATGTTGCTTTGATCGCTGCGTGCGCCATTCACAGCCCCGCTTCGGGTGTCGTTGTCTCTATTTATATCCGGGCGATTTCCAGTATAGACGACGCCAGCCTGGAGACTGAGAAGGTCTGGTACGTTGCGAGCCTCGAGGGGCAGCTGCTTGACCTGCGTTTCACCAAATGCGATCCCGAGGGTGGCGTCGACAAGATTGATGGCTTGACCCTCGCTGCTTACTTCCACAGATTCAGTGCGCGAACCGACCTGCAGAATCAGATTCGCCGTGGCTGGCAGATTGACGAGTAGTTGCAGATCCTTCTGTTCGGATTGGCGAAAGCCGTCACGGCTGGCACGCAATGTGTACGTACCAGGAGGGACCTGCAGGAACTGGTATTCGCCTGTGCTGCCAGTTGTCGTCGTACGCTCGAACTGCGTGGAAGGATTGAGGAGAGTCACTGCAGCATCGGTAACGAGCGCGCCCGACGCATCTTTGATAGTCCCGCGCAAAGAGGTGCTGGCTTGTCCGAACGCTGCTATCGAAATTGCGAGAAAGAGTGCTCCATAGAAAAACTTAACAACAAAATTACAGGGCTTGGTCATGTTCCCCCTTTGAAGTGCGACTGCCTGCCGCTTGCCCCAAACAGAACAGACAACCAACACGTTTCCTTGTTCAAAAACAAAAAGGCGTGTTGGCTTGAGTCGCAACATATTCGAGGCAGAAGGGATTTGTTGTCAAGCATAAGGTGAATTATGCGCAAACCAATGCACATATGCGGCACGAGATCATGGCAAAATGACTGATGGCAAGCAAACAACTCTTACCGTTCCTGACTTTCTTTACGGCACTGCTTGGAAGGAAGAGCGCACTCCCGCTCTCACCGATCTTGCGCTTAGAATGGGGTGTCGAGGTATCGACACTGCTAACCAGCGGCGGCTGGCACTTATTATCTCGACAGCTATGTGCTGCACGGGCCGTCATCCGGTTACGACTGGACCGACGCGGACGCTGAGGTCTGGGAGGCGATGATCAAGGAGCGCGATGCCGGACGCACGCGCCTGCTTGGAGTGAGCAATGTTTCTCTCCGACATCTCAAGCAGATGGCGTCCGCTCACGACGAATCTCCTGCATTCGTGCAAAACCGCTGTTACGCCCGCCTCGGCTGGGACCGCGATATGCGGTTGTTCTGCAAAGAGCGAGAGATTACTTATCAGGGCTTCTCACTTCTCACCGCGAATGTCGAGGTTCTGCAGCATCCACTGAACTGATTTCGCTGCACAACTAAATGCCACTCCGGCTCGAGTTGTTTTTGCTTTCGCACGCGCAGTCGGGATGCTGCCACTCACCGGTACCTCGAATGCTGAACATATGAAAGAAGACCTGGCGAGCGCAAACTTGGAGCTCTCAGCGGATGCAGTGCAGGCGATTGAATCTCTGGCTGGCTAACCTAGCTTCTCAAGGAGGATGAGTTAGCGGCGAGATTATGGATTGAGTTGGTCGGCGCTCGTTTGAACGAGATCTCGGCTATGATTAGGTCTTAAGAAGCGAGTTCCCATCGCAAATATTTTCTGGGCCGCCTGGGAGACTTCGAACGAGATTTGCGATTGGGTGAGAGATGATTGAAGTCGATACCCATGCAGCGAATCCACGTCCCTCTGGGCACTAAGTGATCCTGTGATGCCGCTTGCAGTTCGGCGGCCGTGTATTCAGAGTTTGCGATGTGGTGATCGAAAAAAGGGAAATATAGCCAACGCATGTAGACGGAGCAGAATTTGCGATAGAAAGGGAAGCGATCCCATATAACTGCGAAAATTATCATCCATGCGTTCGCAGCTTTGTCCTACCACCACGGGCCGGAAGTCTACACCGGACAGCATTCGCAAACGGAGAATCGCACCAAGGTAATTCAGCGTGTACTTGTCGCAAATTTCTATCAGGTCTGGACGTTCTGCTGTCAGGATCCGCTGCAGCTTGCTACCCGATGACAGAAACTGTGACGGATAAATGGTGCGATACCGAGAGTTAAAAGCCGATCAAATTCACCGAGAAATGTTTTAAACGTAACTTGGTTTTAATGTCTTCATGACATTTTTTAATGGCCAAGCAACCTGACTGCATCTAATCCGGGTCGACGGAGGCTGATTAGACCGATGTTCGAGCTGTAAATGTTTGCACATAGGAAACCTAATGCACTATTGTAAAAAATGCAGGAAAGCACCTGAATCCGTTTACAAGGGGACCCTGTTGGCGTATTTTGTTAGAGCTCGTTCTACTTCAAGTCTCAGGTTATGTGGGGGAATTCAAATGTCAACCAGAAAGCCGTTAAAGACGTTGCTGATTGTGCTGGCAATGTCAGCTGCAACTCTTAGTTTCGCGCAGAATAACCAGGCATCCGGCGATCTGTCGAGTGCTCATCCGAAGTTCATCACGGTTCCGCCTCGTGGTCACTCTAACCTCAAGAATGCTGCAGGAATTCTCGGCATCGATTCTCTCGTTAATTTTAATGGACACTACACAACTCCAGGGGTAGGACCGACCGGAAAAAAGACGAACTTCTGGTACTACAACATGGTTGGAAAGCGGCCCGAAAATGGCGGCACGACTTACGTCAATGCTCCCGTAGTTCCGGTTTCGCTAGACTTGCTCGATTCCAATGGTAACGTTGCGCTGCATTACAGTGTTAAGCCGTTCATAGTCCCCACACTCTATTCACCGGTATTCCAAAATTCAACTTATACCAGCAGCGACGTACCAACTCAGATCAGTGATGCTATCCAGCGCGCCGAGTTTTACAGCACCATGAAGCCGAACTGGCATACATTATTGAATCCAGGTTTGAAAACTGAACGCACGATGGCGGTCCCCGCAGGCTCGTATTACTATCGCCTGAAGTCGAACGGAACATGCTGCGAATTCGTGCTGATCGACATCAATACCTTCGGCAATTTACTTTTCCCGACTGACCCCAAGGACACAACCACCCCGGTTGGCGCCGCAGAGAACGCGGGCGACATCACCACCAAGGATATTTCAACATTCCTTTTTCCCAATACCTACCTATACTTCAACGGCGACCCCAATGAGTGCTGTGTGCTTGGCTACCATTCCTATGACTTTGAGCCGGGCGATGCGAGCAATGGGAATAGAGAAAGACGGTACGTGTTGAATTACTCCAGTTGGATCAGCCCTGGTCTTTTTGGCGGCGGCTTTGAAGACATTACTGCGCTCAGCCACGAAGTGGCCGAGACTTATAACGATCCTTTCGTAGCCAGCGATAACCTGCACAATGTCACTCCATGGTGGTTGGCCCCTAACGGAAACTGCCAGGACGACTTGGAAGTTGGCGACGTAATTGAAGGATTGTCTCAGGGTGTTTACCCAATCGCGATGAATGGAAGAACCTACCATCCGCAGAACGAAGCGCTTCTGCAGTGGTTCGAATTACAATCACCGTCGAGTGCGCTCGGAGGAGCTTATAGCTACCCGAACCAGAACACGCTCACCGCTCTATCTCCGGTAGAAGGCGTGAACTGCCAGTAGTTTTTGTTTAGTAAAAATGAAGGGACACCGCGTTTTGGTGTCCCTTTTTATTTTTCTCGATGTGCTTCTCGAAGAGAACTAAAAAGAGAACAACACCTGCAAATCGATACGGCGGTTGGCTGAAGAAGTATTGAATGGACCGCTCGCCAGAGCTGTCGAGGTGCCGGCAAACGGCGAGTCCACATTGCCAACTGGCGAGGCAAGGTTTACATGATTAAGAATATTGCGGGCCGAGACGCTGAAGGTCAGATTGTACTGCCGATTCGTTCCGCCGCCGGCGAACGGGTTGCTGCCGCTAGCGCTAAGTCCCCGGCCGCCTAGTCCGCCGCCTGGAGGCCCACCCTTACCACCTCCGGGAAAATCTCCTCTTCCTCCACCGCCACCTCCGCTGCCAGAGCTTCTTTCCGTTTTTTTACCTATGCCAATAGTTTTGCTGAGTCTCAGGTTCACGGCGACTTGACCTTGGCCCCGTTCGGAATTGATCGGAATCGGCTGCCCTGCAGTGTGTGCTGTGTTGAATGTTGCCAGCGGAGTGCACACATCCGCACCTTGAACCGTTCGCGAGGAGCACGTCGTTGCCGAGACAAAGTACGGTCGATCATTAAATATGGAATCGCCATTCACGTCTTCGCCCTCAGTAATGTCGTAAGGCTGACCCGATTGCACAATCACGAACGGACTAAGCCGGACGCCATAAGGCATTGCGATTGTGCCGAGTAGGAACAGGCGATGACGCACATCAAACGATGCGGGACCGTAATCCGTCATCGGATTGTACTGACTCGAAAGGAAACCTGGGTTACTGCCTGCTCCGTGGACATCGCTGTTGGCATAACTCAGCGTGTAAAATCCGAACAGCGACAGTTTCGGTCCCATGTTCCAGCGGAAGTTTGTAATCAATTGGTTCTGCCGGAAGATCCCTTCCGAATCGTATTGATAGATGTTGTCGAGGGTTCCGTTTGGTCTTGGGCCGCTCGGGGTGAATGGTGCATTGCTATTCCGAATGAAGAGTTGATGCTCGCCCAAAGAATTGAGATAAGTCACGGCCAGTGTGGAACTTTTCGTGAGCTGCCGTTCTACACTGACTGCACCCTGCATTATGGAAGGCGCTCGTAAGTTGGAAGCAATCTGATAAATAGTTGGAGAAGCGCTCGGAAGAGAACTCACAGCCGGGATCTGAGGGTAGAAGGTAGGATTTGTTACGATGTACTGCTGCTGGTTCAATCCATTCAACTGTTCCGCCTGTAGCACCAGCTCCGAAACGAAGCGGTCATAGAAAATGCCGTAGCCCGCACGAAGAACTGTCTTCGGGACAGTCTTCTTTCCACCGCCGATGCCCCACGCGAGGCTCGCTCGCGGAGCGAAATCGCCGTGATCATGAATGTCGTTCTGCGTTTCGAACCGAAGACCGTAACTAAGAGTGACGTTGGGACGAATCTTCCAATCATCCTCGGCGTAGAGGCCAGCATCGACTTCTGAAATGTTTGTAAGCGGTTTGCCCGCGGTGATAGCAAACTGGCTAGGTGTTTGTGCCTGATATGCGGCGAACGACGGAAACGTGAATGTCCCATTGAAGTTCGCGTTCGTATAGTTGGATTCCGTGAGAGCTCTTAGCCTTCCGCCGAACTTTACGTAATGGTTTCCGTGCACGAGCGAAGTGTAATTCTGCAGTTCATAGTGATTTTGAGTATCGGTACTCAGCCCCAAGGAGTTCCCCCCATTGGTAAACGCGCCGAGAACTCTAATCGTGGGCTG
>JAOAPG010000344.1 GCA_025462785.1 Acidobacteriaceae bacterium | reverse complement strand
GTTCGAAGTACGTGACCGGCATCCATATTTCCGAGCCGCGTAAACCTGCCAAGGTTGAGAGCGCAAGCCGGAACACTACGTCATTCGCCTCGCGATCTGGCAGCAACTCATCCAACAGTTCGGCAACATGCCCCAGAGCAACCGCGCGCGGATAGCTCACTTCATAGGCTAGGGGTGACTCCAGCACCTCGCAATAATCCAGACGGGTGAGGTCCTGGCCTTCCTTGGCGTCGTAGTGCAATTTCACGTAAGTCAGCGGCTCAAGAGCACCACTGAACCGCCGCTTGGATTTCTTGGCCGAACGCGCTACTCCGCGCACCTTGCCTTCTGAGCGGGTGAAAAGCGTGACCAAAAGATCAGCTTCGCGAAAAGGATATGTGCGCAGGACAATCGCCTCCGATTCCTTCACCGCCATGGAAGCCTGTCCTGACGCTTTGCGGACAAGGTTGCCTCGCTACTCTGCGCGCCACTTTAAAAGTTTAATCAAAGATTGTAATTGAGGGACCGATGGATAGAAAGATAGAAAGAAGAGGCACCATCTGAGCTAACACGACTCAGTTTTCTGCTCCTTCATGCTGTAATCAGCACTGGCACATTTGCAGAGGACCTGAAGGCACACGCTAGACACAATTGTGCGCCACAATAATTCTGCGCAAGCTAGCGCCCGAAATACTTGGCGTTAATCTCCGTGTATTGTTTCCATTTCTCCGGGAGGTCGTCTTGAGCGAAGATGGCAGAAACTGGGCACACCGGCACACAAGCGCCGCAATCGATGCACTCAACGGGATCAATGTAAAGCATCTGCTCAGTCGCGAAAGCAGGTTCGTCCTTCTTCGGATGAATGCAATCCACCGGGCAGGCATCCACGCACGCCGCGTCCTTTGTGCCGATACACGGTTCAGCACATACGTAGGTCATAGTCTTTCTGTATCCCTGATTAGCGCGAGAACGGAATCGCACATTCTAGCAAGAATACTAGCAACCGTATAGCATAACCGGAATTGCTTGTTGCTTCACTACCAGAGCAGCGAAACGCGCTAGATAGAGCATTACCAGCAGCTTCGGTCATTCTGTGGATCACGATGTGCCGCGTTTACGGTTAGCACATCCAGTACAGATCCCTACTTACGCTTGAGCTCCGGCCAGCTCTCGTTGGGTGGTCGGCTCGTATCCAACGATGTATCCTGCGACCGCGCTGGCCGCGACAGTCAACGGGCTTGCCAAGTACATCTGTCCTGGACCACTGCGGCCGGGAAAGTTCCGGTTTTGCGCGCTGATCACAACCTGGTCCGGACGAGTTGTCACTCCCGGACCCGCATTGATACATGCTCCGCAGCTCGGCTCAATCAAGTGAGCGCCGGCTTTCTGGAATACTTCGATATAGCCTTTTCGAACGCAATAGTCTCGTGTCTCTTGCGAGCCGAATTGTATATAGAACTGGACTGAATCAGCCACACGCTTATCCTGCTTCAACGCATCGGAGAGCACCTCAGCGTACATATCCATGTCTTCATTCTTGCCCGCCGTACAGGTTCCGCCATATGCAAGCTCGACGGGGACAGGGGTGTTCAGTTCGCGTATGAACTTTCCGTTGCCCGGATCTCCGGGCGTTGCCACCATGGGTGTGATCTCGGCTGCGTCTATTTCGATTACGTGCGCATATTGTGCCTGCGGATCACTGTAAAGTCCCTCAATCATTGACTCGGCTTGGTCACGATGCATGCTCCGACGATTCATTAGGAATTCAACAGCTTTTTGATCCGGAGCGACAATACCTGTGAAGCCGCCGATCTCCGCCGCCATGTTGGTCATCGTAGCGCGCTCATCTACGCTAAGCTGCTCGATTGCTTCTCCGGAATACTCGATCACTTTAGCAAGGGCTTTGCCGGATTTGATGTAGTCCATCCGAAGCAGCGCAAGGATGAAATCCTTGGCAGTTACGTTCGGATGTTTGCGTCCATGAATAACCACTTTCACTGATTCTGGCACCCTTACGCGAACATCTTTCGTGATCCACGAATTGAATACGTCAGTGGTGCCAATGCCAAACGCAATACATCCGATCGCGCCCGAGTGAGGCGTATGCGAATCGGAGCCGACGATCACTTGACCGGGCAGCGCATAGCTTTCGAGTACAACAGAATGACAAATACCCTCCGAACCCTTGCGATCTTTCAGTTCTCCATGCAGCCGGATGCCTCGCTGCTTCGCAAAATCTTCCTGTTTCAGTTTGAGCTGGGTGGCTAAATCAAGCAGTCCCATCTTGCGTTTTTGTTCTGACAGGACCTCGTCCAAGAATGTCAGGTGGTCACGGAAGAACAGCACAGTGGAAGCATCATTTACGGGAGCATTGCGGCCTACGAGTTGATCGAAGAAAATCGCCGCCATCGGAGTAACGTATTCATGACTAAAGCGAAGATCCGTACACGCGAAACCTGCATCACCGGGCTTTACAGCTTCGACGCCAACCATTCCATTCTCGCCAATCATGTGGTGGGCGAAAATCTTTTCCGCGAGGGTCATTGGGCGCGGTTTTGTTTCAATGGGAGGCAGAAAGACCTTTTCCTGTAACCGCGCCACATTGAAATTGAACAGCCCACCATGTTCGATAATCTGAAGTGTAATCTCGTCTTCGCCCTGGGTGAACTCGGAGAGCGGGATCTGTTTCCCACCTCGAATTTGATCGATGAGGGACAAGTTAGTCGACGTGAGCACGCCCAAGTTCTGGCAA
>JAOAPG010000251.1 GCA_025462785.1 Acidobacteriaceae bacterium | reverse complement strand
GGAGAAAAGCCGGTGACAGAGCGTCCGGACGCAAAATGAGTGGCGCTTCATCCCAGCTCTTCTTCGACCGATTTTGCAAGCTGAAAGCTAGGAGCTAATAGCTAACAGCTGCCCTACTTAATCTCCATCACTTCTTTTTCTTTGGACCTGCTCATATCTTCCATCTTGCGGATCTCGTCGTCAGTGAGCTTTTGGATCTCTTCCATCGCACGCTTTTCTTCGTCCTCACTGATCTTCTTATCTTTCATCGCCTTCTTGATAGCGTCGTTGCCGTCGCGGCGAACGTTTCGGACCGCAGTGCGATGCTCCTCCAACACTTTGTTGAGGTGCTTCACCATGTCGCGGCGGCGCTCCTCGTTGAGTGGCGGGACTGGGACACGAACGATCTTGCCGTCGTTCATCGGATTCAGCCCGAGTTCCGCGGCACGAATCGCCTTTTCAATAGCGGGCAGAGACGTCGCGTCGTACGGCTGGATGGTGATAAGTTGCGGCTCGGGCGCGTGTACCTGCGCCAACTGATTGAGCGGCATCTGCGAGCCGTAATATTCAACGTTCACGGAATCGAGCATGTGCACCGAGGCGCGGCCGGTGCGAGTAGCAGCCAAGGCCTTGCGGAAATCGTCTACCGCTTTGTCCATCCGGGTTTTGAGTTGAACGTAAGTGTCTTTCAGGGCGGGAACGCCCGCCATCATTGCTTGAGCCATCGTGAGCTCCCTGGAAAATTATGATCCAAAACCGTTGATTATAAACCCTGAAGGAACACGCAGCTACACATCGGCCTGCCGCCTCCGTGAAATTGCCTTTTGTTCCAACTTGGGATAAAATAGTGCCTGTTGTTCCTCGGCCCTCGCGTTTTTTTAGGTGGTTCTGCATGCTGACCAGCGATAATTTCCACATAGGCGAGAAGGTCGTTTACCCGAATCATGGGGTTGGAATTATCGAGCAAATCAGCAGTCGGACCATTGGTCAGACGGTCGAGAAGTTTTACCTGCTGAAAATCCAAGCAAATAGCCTAAAAGTGATGGTTCCCTTCCATAACGTTGGGGCCGTCGGCCTACGCCGGGTAGTCAAGAACGGCGAAATTCAGAAAATTGTAGATTTCCTTGCTGACGGCGAGACCGACAACAATGCCGATTGGAAATACCGATTCAAAGAGAACTCTGACCGGATGCGTACTGGATCACTGCTCGAAGTAGCCGCAGTGCTGAAAGGTTTGCTGGTTCTCCACCAGGAAAAACCGCTCTCGTTCCGTGAAAAGAAGATGCTGGAACGGGCGCGTTATCTTCTAGTCAGTGAGCTTGCCATGGCGAAAGGGTGCGACGATCCGGAAATTGAAGACCTACTCTCGAAAGCGCTTGCCAAGTGTCAACTAAGATTTCCAGACGCTTCTGAGTTTCAGGCTTAGACACCTACCTGCACATCCTGCTCCTGCTCTCTATTTCCGCTGCAACTTTTATTCTCCCAACCAGTTTCCGAACGGTTTCAACGATTCGATGTGGTCGAAAATGATTTTCATTGCCGCGGTCATGGGGATCGCGAGTAACAAACCAATTCCTCCCCAGAGCCACGCCCATACCAGAAGTGAAATCGTGACCGCCAATGGATTCAGCTGAAGCCGCTTACCCAGGATTTTTGGATAGAGCACATTCAAGGTCAAAAGATGAAGGCCGAAAACCGTGACCAGTACCCAGACCATCTCGCTGGAGCCAATATGTCCGAGGCCGAGGAACAGTGGTGGCGCCACCGCAAGAATTACGCCAAGGTAAGGTACCAGGCTGAGAAAGCCGCTCAAAAATCCCGCGAAATAAAAGAATGGGATGTGAAGAGCCCCGAACGATGCGGTACTGATGATCCCCATAAGCACACCGATCAGTAAATTTCCCACCATAAAACTGCGAATCATGGCGGAAATCAATCCCAGTGTGGTGTACGCGGTATGGCGATTTTCCATCGGAAACAGCATCACTGTCGCAGAGCGCACATGTTCTTGCCAGGTCAGCATGAAGTAGGCCAGAAAGGGAACGAACGATGCCGCAAAGATAGCCTGACTGACTGAGCCGAATCCGCGAGTGAGGAGGTCCGTCCAATCCGTCGCGGGACGTACATTCAATACGCCTTTCTCGTGTTGAGGATTCAACACTTGGAAGCTTTCCGCCTTCTGCCGGAAGCGCACAGTTTCTTGTCGAATTTTGGTCGTGTACTTTGGCAAATCTTCCACCAGGCTCATCGCCTGGTTGTATGAAAAATAAAAAATGCCAGTAATGGCTGCGAACAAGAGCAGCATCGCAATTCCCGCCGACAGCGCGCGAGGCAGCCGCAGGCGTCCTAGAAGATCGACTAAGGGCGCAAGGATGAACGCCAGCAGCACAGAAACCATCAGGACTGCGAGAACGATCTCACCGTAGTAACAAAGACCCAATACCGCTCCTACCCCAACCAGGTTCTGTGCCCAATTTGTTCTAGGCACCGTCTCCGGAGGGCAAGGGATTGCCGGAGCATCCGGTGCTTTTAGTTCGGCACGTTCAGTGGCCATGCTAGTCAATCGTATTCTAGTTCCTCGGCTTCGCCCATCCTATATATTCGCCGATACCTATACCACTACCATCCTATAATGGTCGGGTGATTTCAGATGCGATTGAACCCGTCCAGCAACGGTCTCCGCGCGTGTTGGGGTTGGACGTTGGATCGAAGACAATCGGCATTGCTGTTTCTGATCCTCTGGGGATTACGGCCCAGGGACTCGAAACTATCCGGCGTCAGAACAAACGAACCGATTTCGGACGGCTCGCAGAGCTAATAAAGAAGTACGAGATCTCAGAGATTGTCGTGGGATATCCATTGAGGATGAGCGGCCTCGAAGGAACGCAATCCGAAAAAATGCAATTGTTCGCAGAAGAGCTGCGAAAAAAATTCAAGCTGCCAGTGCACTTGGTGGACGAGCGCCTGACCTCAGCCCAGGCAAACAGAGTGTTGCGGGATTCAGAGATGTCGATAAAGCGCAGGGGAGAAGTGGTGGATAAGTTGGCGGCAATGCTAATCCTGCAGAGTTGGATGGAGATGAGAGGGAATGGCGTCTAATTTGGATGTTAAGTTAGAGTCGGCAGTTTGGCCGGAGTGCTCTGATGCTAACGACCGTTACCGGACAATCGGTGTTATGGTTCTTTGCGCATGTCGAAGACCATGATGGTATCGCCTTCCTTATTCTTGAAGAGAACGTGAATTGACCTTCCGCCGGGCACCACGGACATACGTTTGATCGCAACTACTTCCCCGTTGCGTTTGGAGGTTAGTTCGATCGTGTCTGGGCTTAGTACCTTCGCGGAGACCATGGTGTGGCCAGGGTCGTCCTCGACTGGATAGTCCTTACCGTCGAACTTTGCAGTGAACCTCTCTCCAAGAGGAGTTTCGGCACTAAATCCATCCTCTGTGCATTTGTATTTAATTATCGAACCGTTCCTGGATCGATTGGTCTCGTAAGCGCGCCAAGATCCTGAAACGGCGTGGGAGCCATCGGGTCCCTTTTCGATTCGCCGACTTCGAGTTTCAATTGTGACGGTCTCGGCTTCAGTCGTGTCTTTCACCAATTGGGTCATCGTACTTCCATCCGGAGAAATTGCATCGACTTCAGTGAGCATTGTCTTGCCGGCTTTCTTGGCGATGATTTCGACCGTGTGTGCATCCACCATCTGAACATTCAAGGTGTCCCAGTAGGCTGTCTCTCCAACCTTGTGGTCATCCCCGTCGGCATTGACTTCCATGTCCGCCATGCAACCAGAGCAGCGAAATGTGCCTTTGAAAAGTAAATACAATGCTGCTTTCTGCCGGAGAGGCGCAATAGTGACCCAAGTGCCATCGAAAGGGCTTTGGCCAAATGACGCAGATGACAAAAGCAAGAGAACGATCAGCGTCTTCACAAAAAGAGCCTCAAGAATATGACGGCGCATATGTTATCGCCAAGATCCAGAAGTAACCAAGGCGCCTCCCAGGGGAGCTTTACCGCACTATTTGAAGGGTCCGCTGCCACCGAGTTTCATCAAAGAAATGAATGACCGTGTGGGCCAGAAATGCGACGCGATCCGCGACCGAAGTTTTTGTGTACGGGTCGTCCTTGGTTTCAAAAGACCAGTAGATGAACATCGGGCTTCCAATCACATTTTGCCGGGGAATGAATCCCCAGTAACGGCTATCCAAGCTAACTCCCCGGTGGTCTCCCATTCCGAAATAGGCATTCGGGGGAACCACGATGTCCTCTCCCTGAAGTGGGACGGCAGTTCCGCGCTCCAGACATGGTAGATGTTGGGATCGAAGTCCGGCGGTAGCATCACCGGGAAATTGTTTCGGTAATAGTCACTGACGTCGTCTCGGTCATGAAGCACATACGGTTCGTCAAGTTTCTGTCCATTGCGATAGACCACCCCGTCGCGTAAGTGAATGCGGTCTCCCGGTATGCCAATAATTCTCTTGATCACATAGAGGCCGGGCGTCTGCGGCGAGAGAAACACGACAATGTCTCCGCGATGAATCTCGCTATAGGGTAGCAGCGGCCGCAGCAATGAACTTTTAGGAGCAAGCTGGATGCGGTTCACCAGTACGTGGTCACCAATGAGGAGCGTGTTTTCCATCGAACTGGAAGGAATCGCAAACGCTTGGACGACAAAGGTAATAATGAACAACCCCGTCGCCAACACTGCCGCTAGCGAGGCCAGAAACTCGACTGGAGTTTCCTTAGGCTTCTTTTCCACGACGTTTTCCGCGTTATTATTTTTTCTCGCCATAGTGATTGTTGCAACGCCGCGTCAAAGTAATCGGTTCCGAGAAGCCGCGATTGTCTGCCCTGAACGGCACCTGAGGAATGATAATTCAGGTCCTGCCCGTCCGCCTACGGTCCTGGCGTGACTAGAACGACTTTAGCCCCCGCGGAACTGCACGCATCGATCACTCGCACCACATCTGCAAATCGCAATTTCCCCTCTGCGCTCACTTGAACCACTCTCTCCCTTTGGTTCTGGAAAAGCTGCCTCAACGTACTTTGCAGAGTCGGCCAGGGAATCTGCTCTTTGTTGATCTTTAGCTTGGGCCCCTGCTGCCCGGAGTTGAGCACTTGCACGACGATCGTCCCCGGGCCCGGGAGCGACGACGGACGAACTAACACTTCTATCCCTTTAGGTGGCACTAGAGTCCCCAGCTCCGATGAGTCTCGTTGGTGAGTCAGCAGGTTTGGTGCTTCGAAACCTGCTGTGCGCACCGCGTCTAGAACTTTCACCACATTGGAATACGCAGTACGAGCGTCGGCCTTAATGTATAGCTTCTTTTCCGTCCGGCTAGACAAATCACCCTTAATCTTTTCAGCCAAATCAATGGGACTGGTCGGATCAATTCCCACGTATACATCTCCGTCGTCGGTAACACTCACTATCAACGCATCCTCTTGGTCTGCTTCGGGCATCGGTATTGCACTGCTGGCGAGTGGCAACTGCACGCTGATCCCCTTTTGCATCGCCGCAGTTGTGGGAGCTTGAGATTGCGCGGCAGCACAAGTTATAGGGTCTACAGCTAGAGTCAACGAGACAAGGCACACTTCGAGTAGATACTTCATACGTCCTGCTCCTTTCGACCTATTTAGTTGGAGTTGTTAGGTTTTTGCTCCGCCGAGAGACGCAGTTGCCAAGGTTCCCCCGAGGCCCATAGTCTCTACCGCCGAGGATGGCACGATCACCATCGAACCTTTTTCCTTGATGGCTTCGTATAGCATGTTCATGGCACGAAGATGCAGTGCCACGGGGTTTTCGGCGTAGGCGGCTGCGGCCTCCACGAAGCTGTTAGAAATTTCCGTTTCGGCCTGGCCCAGAATGATTCGCGCCTGTCGCTCGCGTTCCGCCTGGGCTTGCCGAGACATGGCGTCTTCGAGCCCCTGCGGAATTCTCACGTCTCTGACTTCCACGGACTGTACGGTTATGCCCCACGGATTTGTCTTCTCGTCAAGAATGCGCTGCAGTTCGCGTCCCAGGGTCTCGCGTTCGGTGATCATCTGCGCCAGCTCATGACGACCGATAGACTCCCGCAACGCGGTCTGCGCACTCAAATTGATAGCATCGAGAAAATTCTCCACTTCGAGGATCGCCTTTTCAGCGTTCCACACCATCCAGAACACAATAGCGTCGACGTTCACTGGGACCGTGTCGCGAGTCAGCGTGGACTCGGCTGTCACGCTGGCCACTCGAACGCGTTGGTCCACAAATGGGCTAAGCGTCTCCACGACAGGAACAATGTGAAATATTCCCGGCCCGCGAAGACCGACGTAACGGCCCAGGCGCAAGAGGGCAACCTTCTCCCATTGCTGCACGACTTTGATTGCGAATAGCAGATAGAGGCCTAGCAATGCGCCCATAACTATTGGTGCAGGCTGGTGCATTGTTATGCTGAGCAACGCCCCGGCGATGAGGCAAAATACGAATGCTGCGATTGCTACGCCATTAATCTGTTCGATTTTGATCATGACCTTTATCTCCTGCGAGGTGGCTCTGGAACCAATTTGCGCAACTGTTCGATTAAATCCTCGACTGTAAAGCCGGCCGCCCCAGCGCGAGCCACACATTCTCCTACGATCTGGGTCAACTGCCGCTCGCGCTCTGCTTCTCCGCCGCGCAGTTTTTGTGCGCTGATAAAAGTCCCGGTTCCTTGATGGGTCTCCAACAATCCGCCGAGTTCGAGCTCGCGATAGGCGCGAACTACGGTATTAGGATTGATCGACAAATCGACGGCGAGCTGGCGAACTGTCGGGAGTTGGTCGCCAACGGCCAGCGATCCGGAAGCAATGCCCCCGCGCACATGGTCTATGATCTGGCGATAGACCGGTACGCCGCTGTGAAGGTCAAGCCGAAAACGAAACGAAAGCCGACGGGAACTCATTACGCAGCTGAATGTACTCAAGACAAAGACAAATGTTCAGGGCAAAATTCTGAACAGGAAATTGCGCAGCGTTAGTAGCGGGTGAGGTGTTGCCAAAGGACATCAACCAACGGGATGCCAAAAAACTCCCATCATCCTCTAAAATATCTCCAGCTTGCGCGCCTTCTTTACATTCTTATTTCTTGCGGTACTCGCTCTTAGCGGATTTCTCGCCTGGGCGCTCTGGCTGCCCGTCACTCCGGCGGGCCAAAAATTCGTTCTGCTGCACCCCGGTTACTCTACACGGCGTATTGCAACTGAGCTGAAATCTGCGGGAGTCATTCGCAATGCAGATGCCTTCATACTCTGGCATTACTTGCATCACAAGCGTTCTCTGAAGGCAGGCGAATATCTCTTTGAGAAGGATGCAAAGGCGATTGATGTCCACTCGCGGCTGGTTCGCGACGATGTTTACGTCCACACGGTCGTCATCCCCGAAGGCTTCAACATGTTCGACATTGCGCAGGCAATGCAAGATGCCGGTCTCGGATCAAAGCAGGATTTTCTGAAGATCGCGATGTCCGATACAGCGCTGAT
>JAOAPG010000248.1 GCA_025462785.1 Acidobacteriaceae bacterium | reverse complement strand
GAAACTGTGTTAAGCTTTTGAAAACGCACGCCGGAGAGGTGGCCGAGTGGCTGAAGGCGGCGGTTTGCTAAACCGTTGTACGGTCAAAAGCTGTACCGGGGGTTCGAATCCCCCCCTCTCCGCCATTACCTTTGTAATCTAGCACTTACGGGCTGGTGATACCTGCACTGATACCCCATCAGGAAGGGATCACCGAATGAACCGCGAATGCAACGTAACTAAGCGAGTCTTGGAAAACAAAGGACTCCGCTACTGCCCTGTAGTTCTCTCCGCAAATGGCCGTATCAAGCCCGACGCGGTTTTAGTCAATGGCAAAGAAGAAAAACATCCAGAGGGTGCCTACTATCTGGAATGGCGCGACGTGTCCAAGCGTGTGCGTCTGTCGGTTGGAAAGGATGCCGCTGACGCCAGTGCGCGACGGCAACGAAAGGAAGCCGAACTAAATGCTGTTAACAACGGCGTGAGCATTGTGGCGGAAGGCCAGAACGGGAACAGGTCACTAGCAGCAGCGGTCACCGATTATTTAGAAGAAACGAAACTCAGCAAGAAGTCCAAAACTCACGCGACCTACTCCAAAGCTCTGGAATATTTTCAGGAATGCTGCTCCAAAGTCCAGATCGAAGAAATTGACCGTAAAGACTTGTTGAGGTTTGCAGCCTTCCTGCGTGATGAGAAGGAACAGGCACCACGCAGCGTCTACAACAAATTTGAAAACCTGATGACGTTCCTGAAGGCAAATGGGGTTCGTGGGCTGGTAGGAAAAAATGATTGGCCGCGTTACACCGAAGAAGAACCAGAGATGTATGAGCAGGAAGAATTGAAAAAGCTGTTTGCAGTCTGCGACGCAGAGGAAAAGCTCTGGTATGAATTTTTTCTAATGACAGGGATGCGTGAGCAGGAAGTTGTTCACTCGTACTGGTCGCCGTGTATCCTTGGCTTCTCGTCCCTCGGTGCTTGAAAATGGCTTGGCGACCGTCGCTGTTGTAGGTCCACTTATCAAGGACTAGGACGCGGGCAAAATCTTCGAGATTGGAGACATTCTCAAGAGCCGCATGGCCGTATTCCAAGCGTACTATTCAGTGCACCGCAGGGAGCACTTCGACGTACAGATCATGATTGCGGCGTCTCTTGCGGGGCCGTCCTTCGAGGAATTGACGGTGAAGTTTCCGTCTCTCCACGTTCCGAGCGTTGTGATACATCTGGCAGAGATCGTGACAAATATTCCACAACGCCTCGCTCGAGAGGATCTCGGCGATATGGATCCACGTTTCATGCGCGGTGAGCGTGTTCCAGTAGTACCCCTGTGTGCCACACCGCCGTGCACCTCGATGATCACGATCGCAGGATGTCCTGAGAATGGGCGCAGGCACCGGTAAATCCCATGTTTGTACGCGTCACCCGTCCACTTGGTACTCGAACCGAGCGAGGAAACCCGGCCCGCACCGAACAACGCGAGGCCAGGAACTCGAGCTTCTCGAACTCGACCTCGATGAATTCGCCATGGTTGAGTGAGTCATGCATGACCTAGCACTCAAGCATTTTTGGCACTTGGTCGATGACCTTAAAAGTGGCCGGGCAGAATTAGGAAGCGAAGCAAAAAAGGCAGCGTAGTTTGTATTTCTGAAGCAATCTACCGACTTGTGTGAGTTGAGCTCCTGACCACTAAGCCGGCTGTCACGAAGAAGCGCCGGGCGTAGCTGTCACTGCTCTATCTCGTATTGATGATTAGCCGCTCGATCGACGGTCGGCAATATCAGGGCGAGCTGTTTATCTGTAGCCACAAATGAATATTCTCGTATGACATGTGCTTTAGGCTTTAGGCACTAGATCTCTTGTTTGTCCTCGTGGCATCGTTGGATTTGCGTACTCGAATTGCTATGATGAAAGATGCTCCGCATTCATCACTTGCAACAGCATTTGCGTACCTTCGATACGATTCTTTCCACGACCACCGATTTTGCTGGCGTGTACGACCGCAATGGTCGTGTGGCTTATGCCAATCAGGCACTGCTCGATTTTTGGGGCTTGAAACTCGAAGATGCGATTGGAAAGAATTTTTTTGATCTCGGATATCCGCATGACCTTGCCGCACGCCTTCGGAGTCAGATTCAGCAAGTCTTCGACACGAAAGAAGAAGTGAAGGACGAGCTACGGTACTCCCGAACCGGAATAGGCGGTTACCGCGAATACATATTCCAGCCAGTTTTTGACAGCGACGGAAATGTTGAGTCAGTTGTGGCTTCTACGCGTGACGTTTCAGACCGCAAGCGGATTGAAGAGGCCCTGCGTGATGCAAAGGCCCGTTTGGAAACGACTCTTTACGCTGGCGAAATCGCTACCTGGACTTGGGATATTGGAGAAAATCGAGTCCTTGCGGACGAAAACCCGGCGCGTTTGTTCTCGGTGACGCAAGAAGATGCCGCGGGAGGCCCATCTCATCAATATCTTGCTGCCATCCACCCCGACGATCGATCCCGTGTTGAAACCACAGTAAGCGAAGCAATTCGCGGGCCAGGAAGACTTTATGAGCTGGATTATCGGGTGATCCAGGCTGATGGCTCTGTCCGTTGGGTGACTGCACGCGGCAAAGTAGAACGTGACGCAGAAGGTAAAGCCGTACAGTTTCCGGGCGTATTGATTGACATAACTCAACGCAAGCACGCAGAAGAGCGGGCACGCGAACTCAGATTAGAAGCTGTTGCTGCTACCGCGAAATTTCGTGCGCTCTTCGAGCAAAGCCGTGTGCTCGCCTGCATTCTTACCCTAGATGGAACCGTCATCGATGCCAACCGGATATGTCTGGACGAATGCGGTTACCAGACACGCGATGTCCTGGGGCGCCCTTTCTGGGAAACAGTTTGGTGGCGGGTCAACAAGACAGTGCAGTCGAAAATTCGAAACGCCATTACGCATGCTGCCCAAGGTAAAGCGTATACCGAAGAGTTACCCTTTCATTGGGCTGACTGCACCGAGCGAATAGGAGATTTTGCTCTACACCCCATCCACGACGAAGATGGGAACGTCATTTTTTTGTATCCCACCGGAGTCGACATCACCGATCGTAAGCGTGCGCAAGAAAGCCTGCGCAGGCTGACGGAGACCTTAGAATTGCAGGTGCATACCGGGACCCAGGAACTACAACTGCGAAATTCGGAAATCCTGCAACAGTCCGAACAGCTACGGGACCTTACCTACCGCTTACAGCAGACTCAAGACAATGAACGCCGGCATATTGCGCGAGAGCTGCACGACAGCGCGGGCCAGCTCATAACCGCGCTCTCGATGAATCTTGCCGTGATTGCTCGAACCGCTCAAGACTCCCCCGTTAACGAGAAGGTGAAAGAAGGTCAGGCGCTAGTTCAACAACTGAGCAAAGAAATCCGAACCATGTCTTATCTTCTGCATCCACCACTACTCGATGAGGCCGGTTTGTCGGGCGCTATTTCTTGGTATCTTGAAGGTCTCAACCAACGTAGCGGACTGAAGATCGACCTTCGCATTTCTCAGGATTTCGGCCGGCTCCCAGACGAGATGGAGATGGCGGTTTTTCGCATCATCCAGGAATGTCTCACAAACATTCACAGGCATTCGGGTGCCGACTCAGTAGAAGTGGAACTCATGCGAACGCCTAAGAACGTTTACCTGGAGATCCAAGACAACGGCAGGGGAATAGCCACAGAAAAGCTGGCCGCGCTCCAACGCGCAGGTGTCGGGATCACGGGCATGCGCGAGCGGGCAAGGCGCCTCGGTGGGACGATCGACATAGATTCCAGCAACCGAGGGACTAGAGTCACAGTCACCTTTCCGATTCGCCTTGTGGAAGTGGCGTAGGTACTACGCTGCCCTAGAGAGGATCTTACCTTAGTCGTAATTATGCGACTACCGGCGCGCTGCTAATCGGAGACGCCGAAACGGTCGAGCGGAAGATTCTGTACATGACATGGATGAAGTCCTTGGGGGCTCTCTCGCATTACCTTCCAAATTGGTGTCTCGGCCCTGCCACATGAGAAGATGTTGCGGTCGATTGAGCTCCTCTCCCAAGTCGTGTCCGGTGTTCTAACGGGCCTCTCGGCCATGCTTCTCTTAGTCATTTTCTTACTGCTATTGCCGCCAGCCCCCGCCGAGTGCTTTGTAGAGTTGCACAAGGCTCTGGAACTCGTTGCCGCGGTCCTGCGCCAGCGTCAGTTGGGCGCTGAACAGGGAGCGCTGGTTATCAAGGACCTCGAGATAGGTGGCGATGCCGCCGCGGTAACGCTTTAGTGAAGTGCTAACGGAATCGCTGAGATCTTGGACCGTGTTCTGCTGCGCCACGCGGACTTCATAATATTTCTGATAAGCGATCAGAGCGTCGGAGACGTCCTTGAAGGCTCCCTGGATGGATTGTTTGTAGGCGATCAGAGACTGTCGCTCTTGCGATTTTGCGGAGCGAAGGTCCCCGCGGAGTTTACCCCCGTCGAAAATGACTTGCGTCAAATTCGCGCCGCCGCTCCAGGTTCCGATGTTAGAGCTTATGACGGACGAGAATACAGTGCTCCGCCCGACGGCACCACCACCGCTGCCCGTAAGAGAAATCTGCGGGAAGAAAGCAGCTTTGGCGACTCCGATCTGCGCATTGGCGGAGATCAGGTTTTGCTCCGCCTGAGAAATGTCGGGACGCCGCGCCAGCAGCGAAGAAGGTAGACCGGCGGGTACCTCGGGAGGTAATTGTTGCTTGACCAGTGGGAGTCCGCGTGTCACACCATGAGGGTAATCGCCCAGAAGAATACTGAGCGCATCCTCTTCCAGTCCGATCTGTCTTTGCAGTTCGGGGACCTGCGCGTTTGCAGTGTCGAGCACCTGTTTGGCCTGCAGGACGTCGAGCTTCGTGGCGACACCGTGGTCAAGGCGGTCGTTCGTCAGCTTGACGGCATCTTCCTGGGTCTTGATCGTGTCGAGGGTGATCTGGAGTTGCAGGTCAAGCGAAAGAAGCGCGAAATAATCACTAGCCACGTCACTCACCAGCGTGAGTATCTCGGTCCGTCGAGCATATTCTGTGGCTAGAAGCTGAGCACGCGCAGATTCGGTAGCTCGTCGCAATTGGCCAAAAAGGTCCAACTGAAAGGTCGCGTCGGCGGCATACGTTCCAAATCTGGTTGTGAACGGGAAACCCTGGTAGGTCCGTTCATCCACTGCAGTTCCGTTTAGGTTCAGTTGCGGGTATTGGTTCGAGCGGGTGACCATGAGCTGAGCGCGTGCCTGGGTGATCTTCTCCGTGGCCGTTAGCAGGTCATAGTTTTGCTTGAGAGCGCGCCGGATCAGATCTTGTAGAACAGAGTCTTGGAAGATCTGCCACCAAGGAAGATTGGCAAAGGAAGCTGCTTGGGCTTGGGCCTGGTCCTGCGGATTATCTTTCGGACCGTGATAGACGGTAGGGACTGGAACTGCGGGTTGGCGGTAACGAGGCCCGACCGTGCAGCCCGTCAGTAAACTCGCCATTATCGCCAGCAGCGTGAAACGAATCAGCGGATCTTTCATCTCAATCACCTGGAGCGGGACTCGGTGTCGCGGGCACTTCGGCAGGGTGGCGTTCTTTGCCACTCGACCATTTCTCGACCAAATAGAAGATCGCGGGGATCAGGAAAATGCCGAAGACAGTGGCAGCGAGCATGCCGCCAATGACAACCGTGCCAATGACCTGACGCGCAACGGACCCGCTACCTGAGGCGATCCACAACGGAACGTTGCCAAAAATAAACGCGAAGGAGGTCATTAGAATGGGGCGCAGCCGGAGACGGGCGCCTGCAAGAGTCGCATCAATGAGAGGCTTGCCTTTCTCGTACTCATCCTTGGCAAACTCAACGATCAGAATAGCGTTCTTCGCCGTCAAACCAATGAGCATCACCAAGCCGATTTGCGAGTACACATCGCTTTCGATCTGTAGCATGTACGGCGGATAGAACCACGCTGCGATGGTGCGCCGCAGCCATAGGATGGCAAATGCGCCGAAGACCGCGACGGGAGTACTGAGCAATACGCTGAACGGCAGCGTCCAGCTTTCGTACAGCGCCGCCAGAATCAGGAAGACAAACAGGAGTGAGAACGCGAAGATCACCCATGCCGGCACACCTTGCTGCGCCACTTTTTCCTGGAAGGACATTCCCATGTAGTCGTAGCCCATTTCTGTTGGCATGGTCTGAGCGAAGGTTTCTTCGAGCGCTTTCATTGCCTGCGCGGAGCTGTAGCCAGGGGCCGGGTTGCCATTAATTTGAGCGCCTCGATATTCGTTAAAGCGCATGGTGAACTCGGGGCCGGAAGTCGGATCAATCCTAGTCAGAGCAGAAAGGGGAACGTTGTCGCCGTTGGTGTTCCGCACGTAGAACCGTCCGACGTTTTCGGCTCTAGTGCGGTAATCGCCTTCGGCCTCGACGTATACCTGCCACTGGCGGCCGAAACGGTTGAAGTAGTTCACAAAATATCCGCCCATGAAGACTTGAATCGTTTTGTAGACGTCACTGATAGAAACACTTTGCTTAAGTACTTTGTCGCGATCGACATGGACGAATTGCTGCGGCACGCTGGGAAGGAATGTGGTCGCAGCAAGACCGATCTCGGGACGTTTCTTTAGCGCAGCCGAGAATTTATCCAGGTTGCTGGCGAGGAACTGGACATCTTTCCCAGAGCGATCCTCTAGCACGAAGGTAAATCCCCCGGCATTACCGACTCCCGGAATCGCGGGCGGGGAGAAATCGAAACCTAATCCGTCTGGAACCTGGCTTAAAGCTTGGTTGAGATGTGTTTCAATCTCCCGGTACTGCTCTTGTCTCTTCGTCCGCTCGTCCCAAGGTTTCAACGTGACAAAGAAAAAGGCGTTGTAACTGGTGCGGACGAAGCTCAGCAGACTGAAACCGACCACGCTGGTGGTGGACTCTACACCTGGCGTTTGGGCCAGTATCTTCTCGATTTTCTTTGCAGCCTCGTCCGTACGTTGTAGTGAGGCCGCGTTGGGAAGTTGCAGGTTGATGAAGAAATACCCCTGATCTTCATCCGGCAGGAAGCTCGAGGGCACTCGGCTAGCGAAGAAACCGGCCGCCGCGAGGAATCCCGCCAATATCACGAGCGCGACTGCGCCCTTGCGAATTAATGCTCCGCAGAGGCTAACGTAGGCATTGGTGGCGCGATCGAAAACGCGGTTGAACCAATCAAAGAACCGCCTCAGCGGCCCTTTACTCTCGCTCTTGCGCCGGAGCAGAAGTGCGGCAAGGGCTGGACTTAGAGTAAGAGCGTTGAAGGCGGACAGGATTACCGAGACAGCAATAGTCACGGCAAACTGTTGATATAGTCTGCCGGTGATTCCCGGAATTAAAGCAGTGGGTATGAAGACGGCCGAGAGCACTAGCGCAATACCAACCACCGGGCCGGAGATCTCTTCCATGGCACGAAGGGCCGCGTCTTTGGGAGCCAACCCCTCCTCAATATGTCGTTCCACAGCTTCCACGACAACGATGGCATCAT
>JAOAPG010000182.1 GCA_025462785.1 Acidobacteriaceae bacterium | reverse complement strand
GAGGGTTTCATCGCTACTCGGTGGACGAGCGATGGGGCGTCCCTCACTTCGAGAAGATGTGCTACGACAACTCGGAGCTGCTGAAAAATTATGTCCATGCTTACCAGGCAACGGGATCGGAATTCTTCGCCGACGTGGCTCGCGACATCGTGCGCTGGATGGACGAGTGGCTGAGTGATCGGGAGCGTGGCGGATTCTATGCTTCGCAGGACGCAGACATCTCGCTGGATGACGATGGCGACTATTTCACGTGGACTCTCGATGAAGCGAAAGCGGTACTGACCGAAGAGGAGGCGCAGGTCGCCAGCCTTCACTACGACATCAACGAAATTGGCGAGATGCATCACAATACTGCGAAGAATGTTTTGTATGAGCGAGCTTCGGTTGAAGAAATTTCCAGGCGCCTAAACTTCGAGCCGTCGAAGGTGAAAGCCTTGCTCGCTTCCGCGAAGGAAAAACTGTACGCGGAGCGGTTGAAGAGGACGAGTCCTTACCTCGATAAAACTGTCTACACGGGTTGGAACGGTCTGTGCATCTCAGCGTACCTAGAAGCGGCCAAGGTTTTAGGCATTGATTCGGCACGCCAGTTCGCGCTCCGGTCGCTCGATCGAATTCTTGCTGAAGGTTGGAATGCAGAGAGCGGATTAGCGCACGTGATTGCGTATTCAGATCCTGGCGCGGACAAGCGTGCGACAAATGGTGTACTCGATGACTACGCGTTCACGGCAATCGCCGCTCTGGACGCGTACGAAGCGACCTCCGACATAGCGTCTTTCAATTTTGCCAGACAAATTACAGACTTCATGGTGAACCAGTTCTTCGACGAGACATCGGGAGGATTTTTTGACACGCCGAGGACAAACGGCGAAAACAGACTTGGAGTTTTGGGCACAAAGCGCAAACCCTTTCAGGATTCTCCTACTCCCGCTGGGAATTCCGTTGCCGCCATCGCTCTGATGCGGTTGTACGCCTTTACGAATGACAGGGCTTATCGCGACAAGGCAGAGCAGACGTTGGAGGTTCTCTCCAGCATGGCAGGGCAATACGGAATCTTTGCGGCAACTTACGGAATCGCGGCTGTCCACTTTTCAGAGCCTTATACGCAAGTTGTCGTTGTGGGAGAAGGCGATGAAGCTTCGCGATTGTATGAGGCTGCGGTAAATCGATTTACCTTTGGGAAGACAGTTCTCAAGCTGGGGTCGACTCAGGCAGTTCCAGAGAGTCTTCCGCCGGCGCTAGCGGAAACGATCCCTCAACTTCCTGCAGTAAAGGAAAAGAAAACGGTGGCCGTGATCTGCTCGGGCTTCTCGTGTCAGCCCCCGATTACGAACGCGGAAGAATTGGGACAACGGCTGCGACTCGCGGTCCGACAGAACGCCTAAACGACGACTTCAGTAATGGAAAGCCAGGCTGTCGAAAATCCATTAAAACGATCCAAAACAAGAGGGCTGTTATTGTTTTCACAATACCAGCCCTCCGAATCAAATAAGCCGTTTAGGGCGGCTTAGGCTAACGGATCAGATTTAGCGATCCGGCTATTGTTTATACGCAACCAGTACTTGGTCTACATGTTGGCATAGGTCCCAGCTCCGCCGAAAGCGGAGTTGCGATAAACCCATACACACACGCCAAGCCTACCATCAGGACTACCATCCTGACCGCACGTTTCATGGATTGTTTCTCCTTGAGTGCGGATCCCCTGGGAGCGGGAACCCTCACGGGCTGGAATTATACAGTGTGAGTCAAGGAGATATGGTTAGCGGCAGGGTTCTACGATAATGACAACAGGCTTGTCTTTAGATGCTAAACGCTAAAAGATGGCTTTAAACAAAGGCGTATAGTCAACTATTCATGTTTCACTTGAAGATATCAGAGGCTAATTGAGGGCCAGGAATGTCTGTTTCAAAAACCGAACAAGACTGAGAGCTCCCGCAAAGTGAAACTTATGCCTTGGACACTAGTCGATCTTGGTAAAGGGAACGGCTAACAGCGCGCGGCGCGGATTCAACTGGACGGCTTGCTATAAGCAAAGGTCTTTCCTCAGGCTCTTCCCTTTGTTGAAACGAGCTTGAACTGGTGTTGGAAAACGCTCGATCCACCATGCCTTCGAACATTGGAATCAGGGAATCTGCACCAGCAGGACGTTGCAAATCACTAAGGCTCTGATCCCAACGCTGGGAAGCGAGTGGAGCAACTATAGCCGAACGCGCTGGCTGCTCCACGAATATGTAAGCGAACCAAAGCAGAATAGCGATGTTGTAGGAACTCATAATTAGAACGTTCAGTGAGGGTTCACTGAGGTAGGAACTTGCTCGCAACGCTACTCCAATCTGTTCGACGATTGCGGAGCCGCCAAAGCCCATTGCAATTCCGAAGCTGCGTTGCTTCCAAGACACGCCCAGATACTTGGAAAACACGATCAGGAACAAGATCAGACCACATTGGATAACGCGCACACAACGTTCCATAGTAATGATTGCTTGAACCACGGGCCCCTGATCGGACGCAGGACTCGCCGCTGCAATCACACCGGCGGCCATTAACATCACTAGGCCAGCCCACTTGAACATTACCGTCCCAAGATCTTTCAAGGTGTGGTAGGGGCGGAATATATCTAAGAAAACCTCGTGAATGACTTTGAAGCCAATTGCCAGAGTGACGGCCGCGCAAAGCCAATACGTGTAAAAATACGCAGCGTAGCCGCACCACTTGTGGATTGGGAACAGAATCGCGAAACCCGCTATTTCAGCCAGCGCATAGGAGAAGAAGACAGGAAAGACCTGATGCTGCTTGCGCCGCAACATAGCGAATACAACACCCAACTGCAGTACAGGATGGGCGATCCACAACGCGAGCTGAAGATGGGAGTTCATCTCGGAAACAGAAGCTTAGCACTTCCGGACCAATGGTCAATGGACTAAAGTAATCTAAAGTAACCATTACCCTAAGGTGGAAACTAAGTGTCTGAAAACCGGAAGGAGAGCCCGCAAACGAAACCGTCTCCCTAATTCCTCTCAGATTTGTTTCTGCTGGTTGGCGATGAATACAACGTGGGAAGAAGTCCAAAGTGATGTCGGGATCTGGGCTCGAGGCTGAGCGGTTACGATGACGGTATATCCATCCGCGGCCGGCAGGCTTTCCAAGATCGAACCTGAAGCTTTTGGTTCAACAATCGCCAGATAAGCGAGAAACCTCGTCAAATCCGTGGTCTCGTTGCACTCCTGGGAGAGGAATCTTATGTTCGTGTTCGTTGCCTTGAGGTGCCACGCGAGAGACGCCGCCAGAGATACTGCGCTCTCGTAGTCCTGTCGGGCAATCATTGTGCTGCTCGGGTTGGCGAATACAATGCGCAACTTGCGTTCGTCTTCGCGGCTGAACTCTCGCACTTTTAGCGAGCCCGACTTCGCGGTCGCCTTCCAGTCCACGTGGCGCGCTGAATCATCGGGAACGTACTCGCGGATTCGATATAGTTCCGATCCACGGCCTCGCTCGAAGGCTTCAATCTCGCCGCGAATCAAGGGAAGAATTTCGAACAGCTCGCCTTCAGGCTGAAGCCGCGGATACACGATGATCTCCCGAGTCCACGCAACCCGCCGGGTCTTGGCTAGGAAGGCAAACGGGAAGCGGGTTGTCAGCCCAAAGCTCTCTTGCTGATAGCGGCCTCGACGATCAAAGCGAAGTTCAAGGTCTGCTCTAAGTTCCGAAGACGGCGGAAGATAAGGAAAATAGGCGGAACCCTGAAATATGCTGGAGCCACTCTTCAGGGTCACTCTTCGGAGTTTACGATCCGGCAACTTGATCCATTGATCCTCTGGAGCACGACCCGGAGGCCATGCGAACGTGGACGGTAACCACTGCCAACGTTTCGAGGTTTTCGCGTTCTGCCGTGCTACCACATTCACCGAAAACGAAGGAAGCCGTCTGCGTCGATTGCGAAGGAGGATTCTTCCCTGCACCGGCTGACCCGCGAAGATCTGCTCGGGTAACCGGACATCCAGTTCCAAACTTCGCAACACGATGGCTGATGCAACGCCCGAAACAACGATCGCGGCCATCATTGCAGCGACGATGATGTAGAGCAGATTGTTGCCCGTGTTCAGCGCTGCCACGCCAATCAAGAGCACTACGCCTACGAAAATGATTCCAGCTCGCGTGACTTCATAATCAAACGCATCACGGATACGGCCGCCAGCGACACGCTTCATCAAATATGGAACCGTGGTTAATCCGACAACTACCGCGAGAAGCAGCGCCGCCGAAGCGAAGACGAGCGTCGCCCACAAATTCCCCGCCTCACGAGTCACCGTTGAGAAAAGTGCAGCGGCAAATGCGAGGATCAAACCAACAAGGGCCAGCAGGAAGCGGATCCAGACTTCAGGAACCTCCAAACGAAGCAAGGTCGAGAGCCGTTGAGAAGAAGAAATCTTCACGGATTGCGCAACTGTAGACATGGGCGACTCTTCTGAGCCTAGCATTGGCAGCGGCCAACCAACAACGTTACTGCTGGCGTCCAGCTCGCGCTTTACTGCGAGGCGAGAAACTCAGCGATAGCTTCGTTGAATTCCTCTGGCACTTCTTCGTATGGAAGATGTCCCACTCCCTCGAACATGTGCACACGGCAATTCTTAAATTGACGGGACAATGGCACTGCCGATGCCGGATCCACGCCGCTGTCTAACGTTCCCCAGAGGAGAAAGGCCGGAATGTGCGAAATCTTCGGCAGTATGGACTCAAGCTCGCGCAAGTCTTGGTTCCAGGTTCGAAGAATTCCGATTTCGTGCTTAAAAGAGCCGGGCAGCATAAATGGCTCGGAGTAGCCTTGGAGGGTTCCGGGGCGAATACGACTGGGATTGCCATAAAGCCGCCGTAGCAGGAAGTTATGTGTAAGTTTCAAGTACGGAGCGACACAAAGAAAAACGGGGCTCACGAATCGGCTACTGAGGAAGGAAGCCATGAACTTTCCCTTGCTGGACCAGGGATTCACCGGCGCCACCAAGATCAGGCGCTCAAAACGCTCGGGAGCCATTGCCGCTGCCATCATTGCGACAGCGCCTCCGTAAGAGGTACCGAGCAAATCGCAGGACTCCACACCTACAGAGTCAAGGAACAGCAGCAAACGCTGAGCGGCCGCCCGAAGGCAGCAATCAAGATTCGCCGGACGATCAGAAAACCCCACACCCAGCATGTCGACGGCATGCACGGTTGCCTGCTGGGCCAAAACCGGAATCGTATAGCGCCAAGAGAAGGAGTACCCGAGTAATCCGTGCAGAAGAAGCAACGCCGGCCCCGAACCGCTGCGGAGGTACCGCATACGGGCACCGTTTAAGGTAATCCAGTGATCTTCAAGCGAGAGAAATTGGGGAGAATAACTCTGACGGTCGATTGCATAGTTAGGGCTGGCGCTGGCGACCGGTGCGTTCATTAATGAATTAGAAAGACAACGAATCGGATTTGCATTTCCAATTCTAGCCGAAGAGTCTCCGGCGATGCAGGAAAGCTCCCAAAAGTGCTCTGTTGGTACAAGGCACGGTTTTAGCATTTCCTGAGATGACGACAAATCACCGAAAGGCTTTCTGCTAATTGTCAAATACTGTCACCTAAAACTGCGCTGTGCAATGAGTTACCAAACTACAGAGACGGATTCCAAAAAACATAGTATTGCTGCACGGCGGCTCCTATAATTAAAGAAATCGTTTCTTTGAAGCTATTTACAACGCTTCTAAGCGAAATGCACATGGCACGGAACGTGCAGAACTTAATTCCAGGTCTGTACCTCTTGCTCCATAGCTGACAATGACGAGTGATTTCAAAACTCGCTTTACCGCCGGATTTTTAATCTTGCTGACGGTTGCGGCTGCAACTCTTGCCTGGATTAATTTCCAAAAAGGACGCGAGTTTCAGTTCCCAAACGACGGGGTTCGGTGGGTTGAGCGGAATGTAAACATAGTGGCGGACCGGGTTGAATCTGACGGTCCGGCAGCCAAGGCCGGAATCAAAGAAGGCGACCGGATCTTAGCTGTCAATGAACATGACGTGAAGAGCTTCGCGGGGTTGGTTCGACAGATGTATCTAGTCGGCCCCTGGTCGAAAGCCACCTATTCCCTGGTGCGGCAGGGTGTTCCGGTTGATGCGGTAGTCATTCTCGCACCCGTAGAGAAGTCGCTCAATTACTGGCTGCGTTTCATCGCATTAATTTATTTGGGGATCGGGATCTACGTTCTCATGCGCCGCTGGACTGCGCCGGGATCGACTCATTTCTACGTTTTCTGTTTAGTGTCGTTTATTTTTTACGCCTTCAAATACACCGGCAAGTTCAACCAGTTCGACTGGACCATTTACTGGGCAAACGTTGCGGCTGGACTGTTGCAGCCCGCCCTGTTCCTTCACTTCGCGCTGACATTTCCGGAGCGCCACAACTTCGTACGGAAACATCGGTGGGCCATTCCGTCGATTTATATTCCCGGACTCTTGCTATTACTGGTGCATATCGCGGCAGTCGCTTTTCTGCAAGCAAGTGAAGGGCTCCGTTGGAACCTCGACCGTCTGCAGATGGGCTATCTCGCGGTGCTCTTCATAGTCGCTGCGGGAGTGCTGTGGCATAGCTACAGCCGAGCGAGCACGCCGATTCTCAAGCAGCAACTGAACTGGGTCACGCGCGGAACTATCCTGGCAATAACGCCGTTCACTCTGTTTTATGTGATTCCCTATCTACTGGGAACTCTGCCAACCGGAGCGATGAAAGTTTCGGTGCTTTCTCTGGGGATTCTGCCGTTGACGTTTGGGTATGCCATTTTCCGATACCGCCTGATGGACGTGGACCTGATCTTCAAGCGCGGCATGGTTTATACCTTGGCGGCTGCGGTGATTGCCGGAGGATACTTCGCGATCGTTGCAGTAATTGCGGAGTTGGTGCATACCAGACTTCCCAGCTCAGGGGCTCCGGGATTGATCCTGGCCATCGTCGTTACAGCCTTGCTGTTCGATCCGATGCGCAAATGGATTCAGGAACGCATCGATCAGTTTTTCTACCACACGCGCTACGACTACCGACGAACTTTAATCGAGTTTGGACGCGAACTCAGCGCGGAGACCGATCTTGACCAGATGCTAAGTTCGGTGGTGGATCGTTTGTCGCGCACGCTGCTCGTCGAGCGGATGGCAATTTTCCTTTCACCCGGACCTTCCATACGAGGAGCAAAGAACGAATTCATCTTAACGAAGTCATATGGCATGACAGCAAGCAGCGGCTTGGATTTGAGCTTCCTTGGAATCGCTCGTCCAGAGATGGCAGCCGATCACTTGTTCTTTGACAACACTCATCAGGTGCCGCGCGAGACTCCTGGAGCTCAGGAAGCGATCGCGAAGCTGGACCTCAATTACTACATTCCCTGCCGCGCCCAGAAGCACACGATTGCGGTACTTGGTCTGGGAAAGACCAAAGAGGGCGATTTCCTCTCCAGCGAAGATGTTGAACTTCTCGAGACTCTGGCTGGCTATCTGGGAATTGCAATTCAGAATGCCCGCCTGTATGCGTCCCTGGAACAGAAAGTTGCGGAATACGAACGGCTAAAAGATTTCAACGAGAACATCGTTGAATCCATCAATGTTGGCGTGCTGGCCGTGGATTTGGAGGATCGGATCGAGTCGTGGAATTCGCAAATGGAAGTGATGTACGCGCTTCCACGATGGCAAGCCCTGACTCGTCCGCTTAGCGATGTCTTCCCTGCTGCATTCGTGGAAGAGTTCTACCGCCTGCGGCAGACTTCAGGCATTCACAATATTTATAAATTCCGCTTGGGCACTCCCATCGGCGAAAGCCGAGTCGTGAATGTCGCCATCGCACCCTTGGTGACCCGAAAATTCAACGTGATCGGGCGATTGATCATCATGGATGACATCACCGAGCGCGTGGAACTTGAGTCGCAACTCTCGCAAGCAGACAAGCTCTCCTCAATCGGGTTGCTGGCAGCCGGAGTGGCGCACGAAGTGAACACTCCGTTGGCTGTGATTTCATCTTACGCGCAGATGCTTTCAAAGCAGCTTCAGGGTGACGCCCCGAAGAGCGTGCTGATGGAGAAGATCACCCGGCAGACTTTCCGCGCATCTGAAATAGTAAATAACTTGCTGAATTTTTCGCGAACCAGCGGCGCCGAGTTCACCGATGTCGATGTGAATAGCGTCATTCTGGACACTCTGGCGCTGCTCGAGCATCAGTTCAAAACGGCAAGGATTCAGGTACAAGACGAAATGTGCGGGCATCTGCCTCGCATCCACGGCAACACAGGACGTCTCCAGCAAGTTTTCTTGAACCTATTTCTGAACGCTCGAGACGCCATGCCGAACGGCGGCATTCTCCGGGTTGTTACGTCTAACGGAGATGGAGTGAGTGTCTCGGTGTCCGACACGGGCAGCGGGATCACGCAAGAGCACATCCGGCGCATCTATGACCCGTTCTTCACCACGAAAGCAGTGCCTCAGGAAGGCCAGTCGCGCGGTACAGGATTAGGACTGTCGGTCACCTACGGCATTATTCAGGAGCACGCAGGCAAGATCCGCGTCGAAAGCCGCCCTGGCAGTGGCACAACCTTTTATCTAGATTTCCCGCTCACCAAGAAGGCCGTAAATGTCTGAAGTCGCAGTCATCACGAGCCGCCACGTAGAAGAAACTCCTTCTTCAACCGCCGCGGGGTTGGTGTTAATCATTGACGACGAGGCGGCAATCCGCGAATCTCTTCAGACACTACTTGAGATGGAAGGCTACGACGTGGAAACAGCCTCCACGGGAGAGCAGGGCCTCGCACGCATCGGAGAGCGCTCCTTTGATCTCGTACTGCTCGACCTTGCCCTGCCGGACCGCAACGGCATGGACCTCCTTGCGGAACTACGCAGCTTGGATCGGCAACTTTCAGTCATCATGATCACTGCGTATGGCACGGTAGAAAACGCAGTGAAGGCGATTCAGTCGGGTGCTGCAAACTTCGTCCAAAAACCTTGGGACAATGAGAAGTTGTTGGCTGACGTTCGGGCTGCAGTGGCACGTCACCGAGCGGAAGAGGAAAACGTCCAGCTTAAACGAGCGCTAAAGCAGCGCTATAATTTTTCCAATATCGTGGGTAAGAGCGAGCCCATGCTAAAGATTTTTGATTTGGTGGCGCAGGTAGCGCCTAGCCGGTCGACGATTCTTCTGCAGGGAGAGAGCGGCACGGGAAAAGAGCTGATCGCCAAAGCGATTCATCTGAATTCGCAGCGCCGCGATCGCCCCTTT